>NZ_JBVPQK010000397.1:0-2356 GCF_058197115.1 Bifidobacterium sp. POST2/T3 (B1) | reverse complement strand
AATGAGTTGGCGGACGCTTTCAAGGTCATTCCCAACGATCATCCCGCCTCTGACGAGGAGCGTGCCCGGCTGATTGACAAGCCCGCCTTCGGCCAGCTCTTCTCAGACAACATGACCCATATGGGATGGACTTCGGAAGGCGGCTGGAAGGATCGCAGGGTTGAGCCCTACGGACCGATTAACCTGGATCCGGGGGCCTCGGTGCTTCACTACGCCCAGGAGGCCTTCGAGGGACTCAAGGCCTACTACCACGACGACGGCTCCATCTGGCTCTTCCGACCTGATGCCAACGCCCAGCGCTTCTACAATTCAGCCAAGCGTCTGGCCCTGCCCCCGCTCGAACCCAATGACTTCCTGGGATCGGTCGCAGCCCTGGTCCGTCGTGACGCGGCCTGGGTGCCCAAGCGTCGTGAGTACACGCTTTATATGCGCCCCTATATGTTCGCCTCCGAGCCCTTCCTGGGCGTGCGCGCCCCGCATGCGGTGGACTATTGCGTCATCGCCTCGCCCTCGGGACCCTACTTCGCCGGCGGTGTCAAGCCGGTCAGCATCTGGGTGGAGGACAAGTGGTTCCGCACCGGCCCCGGCGGCACCGGCTTCGCCAAGTGCGGCGGTAACTATGCGGCCTCCCTGCTGGGTGAGAACCGCGGTGCCGAGCATGGCTGCGAGCAGGTCTGTTTCGTCGACGCGGCTACCAAAACCTACCTGGAGGAGCTGGGCGGCATGAACATGTTCACCGTCCATAAGGACGGCCACCTGGAGACCCCCAGCCTGACCGGGACCATTCTTCCCGGCGTCACCCGCAATTCCCTGATTGCCCTGGCCCAGGACCATGGTCGTGACGTAGTGGAGACCATGATCCGTCTGGACACCCTGCTGGACGACATCCGCTCCGGCGAGGTCACTGAGGTGTTCGCCTGCGGGACCGCTGCCATCATCACCCCGATCGGGCGCTTCAAGTCCGAGGACTTCGACGTCCAGGTGGCCGACGGTGGTTCAGGCAAGGTCACCATGGACCTGCGCAACGAGCTCCTGGGCATCCAGCTGGGCGAGATCGAGGATCCGCACGACTGGATGTGGAAGGTCTGCTGAGCGCTGACTCATTCCTGCCTGACAGATCTTGAAAGGAAGGCGGCTTCGGGGCGACATTTCGGCCCGGGCCGCCTTTACGTCATCTTTGTGGCCTTGCGCACATCACCGGCCTGTTCCGCTGTGTGCTTGGCTAATCTATAGACAGACTTGAGTGAGAGACTATTCCAGGAGGAGAAGCGCGGGATGAAGACGGCCTTGGAGGGGAACCTGATCTTCATGGTCATCGAGTACCTGGGCATCTTGAGCTGCGGGCTTTCGGGCGGTCTGGCTGCCGTGCGCAAGGGCTACGACATCATCGCCATCCTCTTGGTTTCCTGGATCAGCGCCCTGGGCGGTGGGGTGGTTCGTGACGTCCTGCTGGGACAGGTGCCGCCCAGTGGCATCACCGACAAGGGCTCGGTCATCGTCACCCTGGCATCCGGTCTGGTGGTGGCTGTCGCCCATCCTGAAATCAGCCGAATGACCTGGTCCATGCTGGTCACCGATGCCATGGCCCTGGGATCCTTCGCCGTCAACGGGACCGCCAAGGCCCTGATGTGCGGAACCGGTGGCATGACGGCCATCTTCATGGGCATGGCCACGGCCCTGGTCGGCGGCCTGCTGCGCGACATCCTCCTCAACCAGGTGCCGGCGGTCATCCAGGACCAGCACTGGTACGCGCTGCCCTCCCTGATCGGTTGTCTGCTGACCTTGGCCTCCACGCGCGCCCAGCAGCATGGGCTCTATCCGGCCCGGGTCGATATGATCCTGGACCTGGCCATTGTGGCCCTGGTGGTCGTCCTGCGCATCATCTCGGTGAAATTCGACATCCTGGTGCCCGGGGCAATGGACCGTCGTTCGGCCCGGCTGCCGCTCAACGACGCCCAGCTAGCCAGGGCCATCCGTCACTTGATGCGCGGCAGGTCGAACATCAGCGTCACCATCAAGCACACCGACGAGGACCCGGACAGGAAATCGGATACGAAAAAGGGCCGGTGACCCAAGCGCTTGGATCACCGACCCCAATGGGGCACCCGGTTCAGAGGGCGTTGACGGCGTTGGCCAGACCGGACTTACGGTTGGCGGCCTGGTTGCGGTGAATCACGCCCTTGCCGGCGGCCTTGTCCAGACGGCGGGCGGCCACCTGGTAGGCAGCCTGAGCGGCCTCCTTGTCACCGGCATCCACGGCCTTGCGCACGGAACGCACGGAGGTCTTGATTGCGCTCTTGACCTCCTTGTTGCGCAGGTGCGCCTTTTCGTTGGTGATGACCCGCTTCTTCTGCGA
>NZ_JBVPQK010000396.1:0-2357 GCF_058197115.1 Bifidobacterium sp. POST2/T3 (B1) | reverse complement strand
GGCCTGCTCTTCCTCTGGGACCTGCACAAGGAGCCACGGCAGTTCCGCAATGCCATCTGGTTGCTGCTCCTGCTGCTAACCCTGGGCGGAGCGCTTCTTCTGCAATTCGGCATGCGTTGGCTGATCCTGCCCCTGGTCATCCTGCTCATCGCCGCTCCCCTGCTGGTGATTTGCTTCCTGCTGGCCAACACGGTCATCGTTATCCGACACGAGGGGGTCTCCCTGACCACCCTGCTGCCCGGCCTGCTTGCACTGGCCGTGGTGGCCTACATGGTTCTTTCACCCCTCTTGGCTGGGTTTGGCGCACCCTCATGGCTGCAGAAGCTGGCCGGGCTGATCGACCTGGAAGCCACCTGGTTCTTCTTCTCCTTCCTGGCTCTGCTGCTCTATTCCAACTTTTACAGGATGCTGCCCCGCAAGCGTCGCTACGACTACATCATCATCCATGGAGCCGGCCTGCGCGGCGAAGAGCCCACGCCTCTGCTTCGGGGACGGCTGGACAAGGCTGTAGACCTCTGGAAGCGGCAGGGCCGACGCGGGCGCTTCGTGGTCTCCGGAGGGCAGGGTCCCGACGAGGCCATCAGCGAGGCCAGGGCCATGGCTCAGTATTTACGCAGCTCCTGCGGAGTGCCAGCCGAAGCCATCATTATGGAAGACAGGTCGACCACAACCCTGGAGAACCTGCGCTACTCCAAGCAGATCCTGGATGACCGCTACGAGGTAGGCACCGGGCCTGAGCATTACCGGGTGGCCCTGGTCACCAGCGACTACCACGTCTTCCGGGCCAGCGAATACGCCAGTCAGGTCGGCCTGAATGCCGACGGAATCGGCTCACACACCAAGGGCTACTACTGGCCGACCGCCTTCATCCGGGAGTTCGTGGCCATCACCCGCATGCACTGGTGGCCCTACCTGGTCCTTGCACTAGGTTGGGCCGTCTGGGTCGGCATCTCATTGCTGAATTAAAACCACTGCCTTCTAGAGGGAATCAGAGGTCATACAACCTTAATCTCGCTCTTATCCTGGCTGGCCAGGCTGCGCTCCAGGAACCAGGCCACCAGAAGGATGACCAGGACGATGATAAAGACGAAAACGAAAGCCCAAACAGCTCCGAACTGGAAGGCCTGAGCGCCGGCATGAAGCCCACTGGCCTTAGGCATGCCCGTGATGATGGCGGCCAGAACGCCGGTCGAGGCGGCGCCTGAATACTGCTGAAGGGTGTTGAAGAGTGCGTTACCGTCAGGCACCAGTTTGGCTGGGATATGCTGCAGTCCAACCGTGAGCAGGTTGTTGAAGACGCAGGCCTGACCGACCATGTAGCAGGCGTAGAGAAGAATCATCAGCGGGACGGACAAGTGCCGGCTGAGGACCAGGAAGCCTAAGGCCGAGAGGAAGAAGGCAGTGCTTCCCACCGCGAGCAGTCCACGCAGGCCATGGCCATCCAGATAGCCGCCTGTGACGGGCTGGCAGAGCGCAGAGAGCAGGCTCCCCGGCAGCAGAAGGAGGCCAGACACGGTGGAGGTCTCACCCAGTACGGACTGAGCCATGTTGGGCAGGATGAACGTCAGGCCAATTTGAACGAACTGGACCAGGAAGTAGAGAATCAGGGCAAGGGTGAAAGTACGGTTCCGGAAGACCGCAATGTTGATCAGCCTGGTGCGCTGGTGCGTAAGGGTCCAGACTCCTGCAGCAAGGGCCAGAGCACCGATGAACAAGGACAGCCAGGTAATAGGGCCATGAACGTCCAGGGTGCTCAGCCCCAGGGTCAGCCCGGTCAGAAAGACACCCAGAAGAAGGAACTGGAGCCATGCGAAGGGACCGACATGAGCGCCCTCCTTGTCAACTGAGATGAGTGCGATGATTCCGAAGACCAGCTCGATGGGCAGCACGATCAGGAAGATGGCCCGCCAGGATAAGGCCTGGATAACGGCTCCGCCAAAGGTCGGGCCCAGGGAGGGTGCCAGTGCCACCGCCATGCCAGCGCTGCCCACGTAACGGCCCTGGATGTGAAGAGGAACCTTTTTCATGATTAGAGAGAACACCAAGGGAAGAGCGATACCAGTGCTGATGCCCTGCAGGAGGCGCCCCGCCATAAGAACGGGAAAGCTTGGAGCAAGGATGCACATCAAGTCGCTGCCCAGGAATATTCCCACGCTGGTCAAAATCAAGGCGCGGGTCGTGAATGAATGTTCCAGCCAAGCGGCAGCCAGAACCGTCAAGGCCACCACCAACAGATAGCCAGTGGTCAGCCATTGGACTGTGCCCAGCCCGGTTTTGAAGTACTGGGTCATCTCCGGAAAAGTGACGTTGAGCGAGGTCTCCAAAAGGACCCCGCAGAAGGCGAGCCCGGCAGTGCC
>NZ_JBVPQK010000395.1:0-2357 GCF_058197115.1 Bifidobacterium sp. POST2/T3 (B1) | reverse complement strand
GGCACTGCCGGGCTCGCCTTCTGCGGGGTCCTTTTGGAGACCTCGCTCAACGTCACTTTTCCGGAGATGACCCAGTATTTCAAAACCGGGCTGGGCACAGTTCAATGGCTGACTACCGGCTATCTGCTGGTGGTAGCCTTGACGGTTCTAGCCGCTGCCTGGCTGGAGCATTCATTCACGACCCGCGCATTGATCCTAGCCAGCGTGGGAATATTCCTGGGTAGCGACCTGATGTGCATCCTTGCTCCATGCTTTCCCGTCCTTATGGCGGGACGCCTCCTGCAGGGCATCAGCACTGGTATTGCTCTTCCCTTGGTGTTCTCTCTGATCATGAAAAAGGTTCCCCTTCACATCCAGGGCCGTTACGTGGGCAGCGCCGGCATGGCGGTGGCACTGGCACCCTCCTTGGGTCCGACCTTTGGCGGAGCCGTTATCCAAGCCTTATCCTGGCGGGCCATCTTCCTGATCGTGCTGCCCATCGAGCTGGTATTCGGGATTATTGCCTTCATCTCAGTAGACAGGGAGACGGCCCATGTCGGTGCTTTCGCCTGGCTCCAGTTCCTTTTTCTGGGTGTCTTTCTGACCGGTCTGACCATAGGACTGAGCACCTTGGATGTGCATGGCCCTGTCACTTGGCTGTCCTTGTTCATTGGGGTTCTGGCACTTGTCGCAGGTGTCTGGACCCTTACGCACCAGCGCACCAGACTGATCAACATTGCGGTCTTCCGGAACCGTACTTTCACCCTTGCCTTGATCCTCTATTTCCTGGTCCAGTTTGTTCAGATCGGCCTGACGTTCATCCTGCCCAACATGGCCCAGTCCGTCCTGGGGGAGACCTCCACCGTTGCTGGCCTGCTTCTGCTGCCGGGGAGCTTGCTCTCTGCGCTCTGCCAGCCCGTCACAGGCGGCTATCTGGATGGCCATGGCCTGCGTGGACTGCTTGCGGTGGGAAGCACCGCCTTCTTCCTCTCGGCCTTAGGCTTCCTGGTCCTCAGCCGGCGCTTGTCCGTTCCGCTGATGGTTCTCCTCTACGCCTGCTACATGGTCGGTCAGGCCTGCGTCTTCAACAACCTGCTCACGGTTGGACTGCAGCATATCCCAGCCAAACTGGTGCCTGACGGTAATGCGCTCTTCAACACCCTTCAGCAGTATTCAGGCGCCGTCTCGACCGGCGTTCTGGCCGCCATCATCACGGGCATGCCCAAGGCCAGAGGGATTCATGCCGGCGCTCAGGCCTTCCAGTTCGGAGCCGTTTGGGCTTTCGTTTTCGTCTTTCTCATCGTCCTGGTCATCCTCCTGGTGGCCTGGTTCCTGGAGCGTAGCCTGGCCGGCCAGGATAAGAGCGAGATTCAGGTTGTATGACCTCTGATTCCCTCTGGAAGGCAGTAGTTTTAATTCAGCAATGAGATGCCGACCCAAACGGCCCAGCCAAGTGCAAGGACAAGGTAGGGCCACCAGTGCATGCGGGTGATGGCCACGAACTCCCGGATGAAGGCGGTCGGCCAGTAGTAGCCCTTGGTGTGTGAGCCGATTCCATCGGCATTCAGCCCGACCTTGCTGGCGTATTCGCTGGCCCGGAAGACGTGGTAGTCGCTGGTGACCAGGGCCACCCGGTAATGCTCGGGTCCGGTGCCCATCTCGTAACGGTTATCCAGAATCTGCTTGGAGTAGCGCAGATTCTCCAGGGTTGTGGTCGACCTGTCCTCCATGATGATGGCCTCGGCTGGCACCCCACAGGAGCTGCGCAAATACTGAGCCATGGCCCTGGCCTCGCTGATGGCCTCGTCGGGCCCCTGCCCACCTGAGACCACGAAGCGCCCGTTTCGTCCCTGTCGTTTCCAGAGGTCCACAGCCTTGTCCAGCCGTCCCCGGAGCAGAGGCGTAGGTTCTTCGCCGCGCAGGCCGGCTCCGTGGATGATGATGTAGTCGTAGCGACGCTTGCGGGGCAGCATCCTGTAAA
The DNA here is from genome assembly GCF_058197115.1 of Bifidobacterium sp. POST2/T3 (B1). Classification (NCBI taxonomy): domain Bacteria; kingdom Bacillati; phylum Actinomycetota; class Actinomycetes; order Bifidobacteriales; family Bifidobacteriaceae; genus Bifidobacterium; species Bifidobacterium sp. POST2/T3 (B1). The sequence continues at coordinate 397 of NZ_JBVPQK010000395.1, read as the reverse complement.
AGTTCGAATAGAGCAGCAGGGCCAGGAAGGAGAAGAAGAACCAGGTGGCTTCCAGGTCGATCAGTCCGGCCAGCTTCTGCAGCCATGAGGGTGCGCCAAACCCAGCCAAGAGGGGTGAAAGAAGCATGTAGGCCACCACGGCCAGTGCAAGTAGGCCGGGCAGCAGAGTGGTCAGGGAGACCCCCTCGTGTCGGATGACGATGACCGTGTTGGCCAGCAGGAAGCAGATCACCAGCAGGGGAGCGGCGATGAGCAGGATGACCAGGGGCAGGATCAGCCAGCGCATGCCGAACTGCAGAAGAAGCGCTCCGCCCAGGGTCAGCAGCAGGAGCAGCAACCAGATGGCATTGCGGAACTGCCGTGGCTCCTTGTGCAGGTCCCAGAGGAAGAGCAGGCC
>NZ_JBVPQK010000394.1:0-2394 GCF_058197115.1 Bifidobacterium sp. POST2/T3 (B1) | reverse complement strand
CCAGTCGCATGACCATGTGCGTGTCCCCCGGTCTGCGGCGCGGACGAAGTCGCCACGCAGACGGGCCCGGGTATCCTTTGGAGATTGATCCATGGCGCGCTCTACCTCGGAATTGTCGACCGGCGAGCGCATGAGCCCATGCCCGACCAGGCCAGGGTAGGATCTTCCCGCGCTCAAATCGTGATAGTCCAAGTCCAAAGCCTCGGCCAGATCCCGCCCGGCGCCACGTCGACTCAGGCCTTGAAGCAGCCGCAGCTTGGCAGCCCAATCCACCCAGTCAGCCAGGTCCCGCCAACGCCCCGCATCCAGCGCATCCAAGGCGGACCTCCAAAGTTGCAGGGCACGCAGAGCCTGGGACCGGTCGATGCCTATATCCTCCTCCTGATCCACCAAGGCCCTGCAGGCCGACCAATAGGCCTCTTGCAGACCCAGAGCACTGATGCCGCCGGTCTTCGTCGAAGCCTCCAGCTCCAGGGTGACCCGGCCGGTCCGATCCCGGCTGACGGCTCGGACTGCTGTACTGGGATCAGCCAGGGCCCAGTCGGCCAGGTCTGACCGTCGGCCCCGACGGCAGGCCTGCTCGATCAGGTTGAGGACCAGGTGGGTACTGGCCATCTTGAACCAAGTGGCCAACGGCGACCGGTTGGTATCCCCTACGATCACATGCAGACGCCGCCATCGTTCAGGATCGGCCAGAGGCTCGTCACGGGTGTTGACCATGGGACGGGCACGGGTGGTGGCCGAGGAAACCGCCTCGTCCAGAAAGTCTGCCCGCTGGCTGAGCTGGAACCCATCCGAACTCAGACGACCCGCCCCCGTTATCAGCTGTCGGGTGACAAGAAAGGGAACCAGGCAGGCTCCGATCATGTCCAGGGGGACCCGCCGGTCCAACAGGTAGTTCTCATGGCAGCCGAAGGCATGGCCTTGGGCATCCACATTGTTGGCAAAGACGTGAACCTTCACGGGCCTGCCCAGGTCCTCCGCCAAGCGTTTCCCGGCGCGCTCCGCGAGGTCGGTCATGATCCGCTCCCCGGCCAGCACCTGGGTCAGTGCCGTCAGCGGATCGCGCGCCTCCGCCGTGGCATACTCCGGGTGTGAGCCCACATCCAGGTAGAGTCTGGCGCCATTGGGCAGATAGATGTTGGTTGAACCGTTCTTAACAATGAGCGGGCGGAACATGGCCATGGCCACCCTGCCGGCGGCATATGGGGCACTGGCACCGGTCAGGCTCAGTCCATACTCGGTCTCGATGCCGAATATCCTGCGAAAGTCCGAGTCAGTCCCCTGCCCGTCCGCCATGGATCACTGGCCGCCCTTCTGGACGAAGCCCTGCACATACTCCTTAGCATTGGTCTCCAGGGTGGTCTCGATGTCATCCAGGACGGCATCCAGGTCGGACCCAGCCGCCTGGTCCTGTTCATGTGCACCGGTCTGCAGCAGATCCTCTTCCTGCTCCTGCTGCTGCCCGGCTGCCATGCGCCGTCCCTGCTGGGATGCCTCAGCCATGGTCGCTCTCCTTTCCGGAGCGGATCAGCGCCCGCTCAGATACGTATTCAGATCCTCCGCGATGAGTCCGTTGGTGGCCACCACGTCGTTGCTGCCCTCCCAACGCACATGCCCGCCGTCCCAGCGCCAGAGGGTGCCCTTGGCCTCCCGGACCACGACAGCCGCTGCAGAGACGGCAGGGATGTCCCAGGAGTGCAAGGCCGGTTCGAAGTAGGCGTCGTAGCTGCCGTCCGCCACCCGGCACAGGTCCAGCGAGACCGGACCGACGCGCTTGATGTCGGCAGGCTTGCCGGCCATGCGCGAGACGATCTGCAGGACCTTTTCGGACTCGTTGGGGAAGTAGGACATGCCGAAGCTGATTACTGATCCGGTCAGGGTGGTCATGGTGGAGGGAATGATCTTCTCCCGCTTGTCGCCCACGATGGTCCGTCGGATCCTGATGGCGCCCTGGCCTTTTGCGGCCAGATAGGTCAGGCCCAGGACCGGCGCATGCACAATGCCCAGGACCGGCGAAGCATGGCCCTTCTCGTCTACGGCGAACAGGGAGATGGTCAGCGTCCATTCGGCCATGTTGCGCACATAGTTGACCGGACCGTCGATGTGGCCCAGGCACCAGTAGCGGCCGCCCGGACAGCGATTGCCGGCCTCCTCCTCCCAGAAGCCGTCCATGGGGTCCAGGGCGGCGATCTTGGTTCGGCAGTAGCGAATCAGACGTGTGTCGATGCCCGGCGAAAACTGGGTACCCTGGCCGATGGCTGAGGTAGAGCGGGGATCGTGGGGGTTGATCTGGTCCTGAAGGGCATGACGACCAGCCTCCACGGCAATGGTGGCGGCCTGCATGGCCAAATCGCGCAATTCCATACTTCTCTTCTCTTTCAAACGGGTGGT
>NZ_JBVPQK010000393.1:0-2394 GCF_058197115.1 Bifidobacterium sp. POST2/T3 (B1) | reverse complement strand
CCAGTCGCATGACCATGTGCGTGTCCCCCGGTCTGCGGCGCGGACGAAGTCGCCACGCAGACGGGCCCGGGTATCCTCTGGAGGTTGATCCATGGCGCGCTCTACCTCGGAGTCGTCGACCGGTGAGCGCATGAGCCCATGCCTGACCAAGCCAGGGTAGGATCTTCCCGCGCTCAAATCGTGATAGTCCAAGTCCAAAGCCTGGGCCAGATCGCGCCCGGCACCACGTCGACTCAGCCCCTGGAGCAGCCGCAGTTTGGCGGCCCAGTCCACCCAGTCGGCCAGGTCCTGCCAACGCCCCGCGTCCAACGCATCCAAGGCAATCCTCCAAAGTTGCAGGGCATGCAGAGCCTGGGACCGGTCGATGCCTATATCCTCCTGTTGGTCCACCAAGGCCTTGCAGGCTGACCAATAGGCCTCTTGCAGACCCAGAGCACTGATACCGCCGGTCTTCGTCGAAGCCTCCAGCTCCAGGTTGACCCGGCCGGTCCGATCCCGGCTGACGGCTCGGACGGCTGCGCCAGGATCGGCCAGGGCCCAGTCGACCAGGTCTGGCCTGCGGCCTTGACGGCAGGCTTGCTCAACCAGGTTGAGGACCAGGTGAGTGCTGGCCATCTTGAACCAGGTAGCCAGCGGCGACCGGTTGGTATCCCCTACGATCACATGCAGACGCCGCCATCGTTCAGGATCGGCCAGAGGCTCGTCACGGGTGTTGACCATAGGACGGGCACGGGTGGTGGCCGAGGATACCGCTTCATCAAGAAAGTCGGCCCGCTGGCTGAGCTGGAACCCATCGGGGCTCAGACGACCCGCCCCGGTGATCAGCTGCCGTGTGACAAGAAAAGGAACCAGACAGGCTCCAATCATGTCCAAGGGGACCCTCCGGTCCAGCAGGTAATTCTCATGGCAGCCGAAGGCATGGCCCTGGGCATCCACGTTGTTGGCAAACACATGAACCTTTACAGGCCCGCCCAGGTTCTCCGACAGGTACTTCCGGGCGCGCTCCGCAAGGTCGGTCATGATTCGTTCCCCGGCCAGCACCTGAGTCAGGGCTGTCAGTGGATCACGGGCCTCTGCCGTGGCATACTCCGGGTGGGAGCCTACGTCCAGGTAGAGTCGGGCGCCGTTGGGCAAATAGATGTTGGTTGACCCGTGCTTCTCAATCAGAGGGCGGAACATGGCCATGGCTACCCTTCCAGCAGCATATGGGCCACTGGTGCCGGTCAGGCTCAGTCCATACTCGGTCTCGATGCCGAATATCCTGCGAAAGTCCGAGTCAGTCCCCTGCCCGTCCGCCATGGATCACTGGCCGCCCTTCTGGACGAAGCCCTGTACATACTCCTTGGCGTTGGTCTCCAGAGTGGTCTCGATGTCATCCAGGACGGCATCCAGGTCGGATCCAGCCGCCTGGATCTGTTCCTGTGCCCCAGTCTGCGGCAGATCCTCTTCCTGCTCCTGCTGCTGCCCGGCTGCCATGCGCCGCCCCTGCTGGGTTGCCTCAGCCATGGTCGCTCTCCTTCCCTGCGCGGATCAGCGCCCGCTCAGATACGTATTCAAATCCTCCGCGATGAGCCCGTTGGTGGCTACCACGTCGTTGCTGCCCTCCCAGCGCACATGCCCGCCGTCCCAGCGCCAGAGGGTACCCTTGGCCTCTCGGACCACGACAGCCGCCGCAGAAACAGCAGGGATGTCCCAGGAGTGCAGGGCCGGTTCAAAATAGGCGTCGTAACTGCCGTCCGCCACCCGGCACAGATCCAGCGAGACTGGACCGACGCGCTTGATGTCGGCAGGCTTGCCGGCCATGCGCGAGACAATCTGCAGGACCTTTTCAGACTCGTTGGGGAAGTATGACATACCGAAGCTGATTACTGATCCGGTCAGGGTGGTCATAGTGGAAGGGATGATTTTCTCCCGTTTGTCACCCACAATGGTCCGCCGGATCCTGATGGCGCCCTGGCCCTTGGCAGCCAGATAGGTCAGGCCCAATACCGGCGCATGCACGATGCCCAGAACCGGTGAAGCATGGCCCTTCTCGTCCACGGCGAACAGGGAGATGGTAAGCGTCCATTCGGCCATGTTGCGCACATAGTTGACCGGACCGTCGATGTGGCCCAGACACCAGTAACGGCCGCCTGGACGCCGGTTGCCGGCCTCCTCTTCCCAGAAGCCGTCCATGGGGTCGAGAGCGGCGATCTTGGTTCGGCAGTAGCGAATCAGACGTGTGTCGATGCCCGGCGAAAACTGGGTGCCCTGGCCGATGGCTGAGGTAGAGCGGGGATCGTGGGGGTTGATCTGGTCCTGAAGGGCATGACGGCCGGCCTCCACGGCAATGGTGGCGGCCTGCATGGCCAAATCGCGCAATTCCATACTTCTCTTCTCTTTCAAACGGGTGGT
>NZ_JBVPQK010000392.1:0-2395 GCF_058197115.1 Bifidobacterium sp. POST2/T3 (B1) | reverse complement strand
CCAGGATGGCCAGCTTTGACCATGTCGACGACAGGGGCGATCTGGTCTTCGTCTGTGACCACCGGCACTTCGCCGTAAAGGTCGACGATGCGCTTGATCGCGCCATTCTTGAGGCCAAGCAGGTCAGGGAGGAAGAGGACGTGGACCCCCAAACTGGCAAGTCCAAGCCACTGCCTGTCTCTGCCATTCAGGCGGCTGTGCGCGCCGGCGCCCGCCCCGAGCAGGTGGCACAGCAATACGCTGTCAACGAAGCGCTGGTACGGCGTTTCGCGGCTCCGGTGGAGACCGAGAAGAAGTACGCCATCGAGCAGTTCCTGACCATGCCAGCGCCCAAGGGGTCAGGCGGGCGTAACTACCAGGAACTGATAGGCAAAGTACTGGCCCGTGCGGGAGTCAGTCTGGCACAGGTTTCCTGGCAGGCCACCAGGCGAGGGTACGAACCTTGGAATATCAACGGGGTGTTTACCTTGGACAAGCGGATCTTCAACGCCCACTGGGCCTGGAACATGCATGACAACACCGTGACCTGCCTGAACGGGGCGGCCAGGATGCTGCTGGACGATTCCGCAGACGACCATGGACAGGAGCGGCCCGCCTGGGACCAGGGTCGCGCCGAAGAGATCGACGACCAGACCGACAGGCGCCCTCCAACCCAGGACGATACCTTTGCCAAAATCGAAGACGAGGAAGATGACCGTGAAACGGGCGACCAGGAAAATGGTGAGCGTCAGGCGGCACTCACGGCCTGGCTCTATGGCAAACCCAAGGAAGGCCAGGAGCGGACAACCGAACGAGAGCTCAACCACCCCCGTGCCGAGCTGACCGAGGACCCTGACACGGCCGAGCATCCCCCAATCAGGGACACCGAGTCCACTATGGTTTTGCCCGTTCAGAACCATGGACAGAGCCAAGCTGACCAGGAGCAGCTTCAGCAGCCGGATCAAAGCGATGATGCCAGTCAGGACGATCAGGAGGACGAGCCCAAGGAGGGTCGCCGCAGCAAACGGGCCAAAAAGCACTCCGGACGGTCGGCCGTACCCAGTTGGGACGAAATCCTCTTCGGTAAGTAGCTGAGCACTTTATCCCAGGCGGTCAGACCAGATCGATTAGGCAGGGAATCTGCGTCTCCAAACGGGTCCAAGAGCCGTGGACGCCAGGCAGCCTGGTCGCCGCATCAGTCTGATCGGCCGAATTCACCAGAGTGACCCGGTCACCGGCCAGAACCAGAAGGTCGCCGATCATGGGGCGAATCCGAGCGTCCACAGGGCCAAAGATTCCCTGTTCGATGGCCCGGTCCCGGGTCATCACCCAGGCCCGCTCCCCCAGTCGCTCCTGCCAACGGGCGGCCACGACCCGAGAATCCGCCCCCTGGTCCAGATAGAGCATGACCGCCCTGGGCTCGCCGCCCACCAGTCGCACATCCCGATTCAGCTCCGGATCCTGGGCGATGTCAATGCGCTGATCCGGATCAGTTTCGATCATGCCGTGATCGGCTACGATCACTGTCAAAGTCCCGGCTGGCAGGCGGCGATGAAGTTCGGCCAGCTGTGCATCGGTCACTTCGAGAGCGGCCACCCATTCTTCGCCCTCCCAACCGCTGTGGTGGCCCACCTTGTCCACATCGCGGATGTAGAGGTAGGTCAGCCCCGGCTGGCGGGCAGCCTCACAGGCGGCCAGAAGGCGCTGGCGGGAGTGGTTGTGGGCCAGGTACTCCCCGCCGCGCAGAGCCGCACGGGTCAGGGCTGAGTCACGAAAACGCGGCAAGCCCGAAGAGGTCACCCTGACCCCCTGCGCCTGGAGGGTCTCGAAGACAGTTGGACGGCGTTGCAGACGTTCGGGGTCCTGAGCCCCTCTGAACTGGATCATCTGGCCAAGCTGGCCGGTGTCGGGGTTCAGCTGGGTATAGCCGGTCATGCCGGTCAGCCCAGGGCTGGTTCCGGTGCCGAATACCCCCATAGCCGCCACAGTGGTCGAGGGCAGACTGGTGTAGAGGGGACGCTGATTGATGGGTTCGGACAGCAGCGAGCGCAGGTAGGGCACATGGCCCTGACGGCTGACCAGGTTCCAGAATCCCAGCCCATCCACTAGGACGACGACAACCGACCGGGCATCAGGCAGTTCCAGGGCCTCCTGGAGGGCCTTTGCAGACGGATGCACGTCGGTGGCCACAGGCACTCCCAGGCATGCGCTCAGGGCGGGCAGGACGGCAGACAGATGCCGAGGTCCGCCAACATGATTGTCCCCCGCCTGGTCCCCGTATTGGATAGGCAGACTCGGCTCCAGCAGTTCCTTCATGTCAGGTGTATCCAGACCCATGTCTTCCATTCAAGCACGGTCAGACCCCAGGCCGACACCGGACCCAGCAGGCACGCTTTGGCGGACCGTCCGGTTATCA
>NZ_JBVPQK010000391.1:0-2396 GCF_058197115.1 Bifidobacterium sp. POST2/T3 (B1) | reverse complement strand
CCAGGATGGCCAGCTTTGACCATGTCGACGACAGGGGCGATCTGGTCTTCGTCTGTGACCACCGGCACTTCGCCGTACGGGTCGACGATGCGCTTGATCGCACCATTCTTGAGGCCAAGCAGGTCAAGGAGGAAGAGGATGTGGATCCTCAGACCGGCAAGTCCAAGCCCCTACCTGTCTCGGCCATCCAGGCGGCTGTGCGTGCCGGCGCCCGCCCCGAGCAGGTGGCACAACAATACGCTGTCAACGAAGCGCTGGTACGGCGTTTCGCGGCCCCGGTGGAGACCGAAAAGAAGTATGCCATAGAGCAGTTCCTGACCATGCCGGCGCCCAAAGGGTCGGGCGGGCGAAATTATCAGGAACTGATCGGCAAGGTGCTGGCCCGTGCCGGGGTCAGCCTGGCACAGGTTTCCTGGCAGGCCACCAGACGAGGGTACGAACCCTGGAACATCAACGGCGTGTTTACGCTGGACAAGCGGATTTTCAACGCCCGCTGGGCCTGGAACATGCATGACAACACTGTGACCTGCCTGAACAGGGCAGCCAGGATGCTGCTGGATGATTCCGCAGACGACCATGGCCAGGATCGGCCCGATTTGGACCAGGGCACAGCCGAAGAGATCGATGACCAGACTGACAGGCGCCCTCCAAGCCAGGACGATGCCTTTGCCCAAATAGAGGACGAGGAAGAGGACCATGGATCGGGCGACCAGGAGAACGGGGAGCGTCAGGCGGCGCTCACGGCCTGGCTCTATGGCAAACCCAAGGAAGGCCAGGAGCGGACAGCCGAACGAGAACCCAACCACCTCAGTGCCGAGCTGACTGAGGACCCCGACACGGCTGAGCATCCCCCAATCAGGGACACCGAGTCCACCATGGTCCTGCCTGTTCAGAGTCATGGGCAGAGCCAGGCTGACCAGGAGCAGCTCCAGCAGCCGGATCAAGGCGATGATGTCAGTCAGGACGGTCAGGAGGACGAACCCAAGGAGGGTCGCCGGAGCAAACGCGCCAAAAAGCACTCCGGACGGTCGGCCGTACCCAGCTGGGACGAAATCCTCTTCGGCAAGTAGCTGTAGGGTTCTATCCCCAGCAGTCAGACCAGATCAATCAGGCAGGGAATCTGCGTCTCCAGACGGGTCCAGGAGCCGTGGACGCCAGGCAGTCTGGTCGCTGCATCAGTCTGATCAGCCGAATTCACCAGGGTGACCCGGTCACCGGCCAGAACCAGAAGGTCACCGATCATGGGGCGAATCCGAACGTCCACCGGGCCGAAGATTCCCCTTTCGATGGCCTGATCCCGGGTCAGCACCCAGGCCCGCTCCCCCAGACGCTCCCGCCAACGGGCGGCCACGACCTTGGGATCCGCCCTCTGGTCCAGATAGAGCATGACGGCCCTGGGCTCGCCGCCAACCAGTCGCACTTCCCGGTTCAATTCCGGGTCTTGAGCGATGTCAATGCGCTGATCCGGATCAGCTTCGACCATGCCGTGATCGGCTACGATAACCGTCAGCGTCCCGGCTGGCAGGCGGCGATGAAGCTCGGCCAGCTGTGCATCGGTCGCTTCGAGAGCGGCCACCCATTCTTCGCCCTCCCAACCGCTGTGGTGGCCCACCTTGTCCACATCGCGGATGTAGAGGTAGGTCAGCCCTGGCTGGCGGGCAGCCTGGCAGGCGGCCAGGAGACGCTGACGGGAGTGGTTGTGGGCCAGGTACTCTCCGCCGCGCAGAGCCGCACGGGTCAGGGCGGAGTCACGAAAACGCGGCAGGCCCGAAGATGTCACGCGGACCCCCTGCGCCTGGAGGGTCTCGAAGACAGTTGGACGGCGCTGCAGGCGCTCGGGGTCCTGGGCGCCTCTGAACTGAATCATCTGACCAAGCTGGCCGGTGTCGGGGTTCAGCTGTGTGTAGCCGGTCATACCGGTCAGTCCAGGGCTGGTCCCAGTGCCGAAGACCCCCATGGCCGCCACCGTAGTCGAGGGCAGGCTGGTATAGAGGGGACGCTGGTTGATGGGTTCGGACAGCAGCGAGCGCAGGTAGGGCACATGGCCCTGACGGCTGACCAGGTTCCAGAATCCCAGACCATCCACGAGTACGACGACAACCGACCGGGCGTCAGGCAGCCCCAGGGCCTTCTGGAGGGTCTTGGCAGACGGATGGACGTCGGTGGCCACAGGCACTCCCAGACATGCGCTCAGGGCGGGCAGGACAGCGGACAGATGCCGAGGTCCGCCAACATGATTGTCCCCCGCCTGGTCCCCATATTGGATAGGCAGACTCGGCTCCAGCAGTTCCTTCATGTCAGGTGTATCCAGACCCATACCTTCCATTCAAGCACGGTCAGACCCCAGGCCGACACCGGACCCAGCAGGCACGCTTTGGCGGACCGTCCGGTTATCA
>NZ_JBVPQK010000390.1:0-2396 GCF_058197115.1 Bifidobacterium sp. POST2/T3 (B1) | reverse complement strand
GGGCAATGCGATCATCGCTCCTTCGGCTACAAAACGCCTGATCGAACACATGGCCCATGACGTGCCTGCGGCCGGGTCCATGCCATCGGGATCGACCTACCGCGATCCCGAAGTGGACCTGCTCACTGATCGCGAGCTGCAGGTCCTGATTCACATAGCCCAAGGTCTGAGCAACCAGGAGATAGCCGACAATCTGGGGATCTCACTGCCCACAGTGAAAACTCATGTCACTCACATTCTCCAGAAGATCAATGCCCGGGACCGCGTCCAGGCGGTGGTCTTCGCTTACGAAAACCATCTGGTATGAACCTGGACGTCATGCAGCATCAATCGTCACTAAGAGCCTCAATGGGTGAAACCTTGACTGCCTCCCTGGCTGGCAGCACACTGGCTGCCACCGCAGCCAGCAAGGCCACTGGCAGTATCAGCGCAAAAGTCGACCATGGCACGGTGAAGGTCACGGATCCTAGGGGCACAAAGACCTGGTAGGCTCCTATCCATCCGAAGAGCGTTCCTAGAACGATTCCAGCCAGACTGGCTCCCAGGGCTATCATGCAGGCCTCGACTCCCAAGGATCGACGAACCTGGACGCTGCTCATGCCGATTGCCCTGAGCGTGGCAGTCTCACGACGGCGTTCCAGCACCGACATCATCAAAGTGTTGGAAACCCCTATCAGGGCGATAATCACAGCAACGCCCAGCAATGCCACCATGATTGCCAACAAGGAATCGATTGTTTCGCTCCATGTCCTCATTTGCGTCAGCCCTCCGCTCATAGCCATGTCGTCATGCTCTCCTACAGCCTGACGTATGTCATCCAAAAGCAGTGCAGCATCGCGATCTCCCTGCGTCCTAATCCAGATTTCATGCGTCTTGGTGTCAATCCCAGCGACATTCCGGGAGTCCGTGATTGCATAGACGCCACTGTTATCCAGCCCTCCGAATCCGGCGAAGACCCCGGTCAATGTTCTTCTTGCATCTGCTTCCTTTTCACGTTCGTCGTCCGCCTGAGGATCAGCTATCGACAACTTCAGCTGACTTCCATCCCGGTAACCGGAATGCTTGGAAATCGTTCTGGTCGACACCAGTAGCGCATCCGACCTTTGCATACCTGGACCCAGATCGGCATGAAGCACTCGCCTGATCCGTGAAGCATCCAAGGCATAGACAGTCATGGAAGCTTGTGAGGGGCCTCCTGACTCGACCTTGGCATTAAATCGCTGCACCAGCTCTGCATCTGCAACACCTTCGACACGCTCAATGGCCCGCACATTTCTCTTGTTCAGCCCCTGACCAGATATTTCAATATCCACGGAATAACGCTGATCAATATCCTTGAACAAAGTACGTTTAGCGGTTACCGCACCCGTAGCCAAAGTGGAGACCAGAGTTACGCCAATCAGCAGAGCAACACCTGTGGCAGCGACTCGTGAGGGATTTCGAGCGATATTCGCCACTCCGACCCTGCAAGATGGTCCAATCTTGGACACAAGTCTACCCAGGCAACGCAGCAGAGCCGGAATCCATCGACGAGCCCCTATCAACGCACCCAGAAAAATCAGCAAAACACCCAATACCGCGAGACCTAGCAAGAGTTCCTGCTGATTACTGGCCTGGACTGTATTGCCAGAGTTTGTCCTGACTAGCTCGGTGACGCGCCAAGAGGACCAGATCACCAATGCCAGACCAACGGCAGCCAGCAGGATACTGATTCGTAAACCGGCCCGCTTCCTGCTGCCTGGGTCCTGATGATCCACTGGCTGCAGGGCTTCAAGCGGTCTGACCCTGATAGCCGTACGAGTAGACCCAAAGGCAGCCACCAAGGTTGCCAAAACACCGAGCGCAAACGGAACCAGGAGGGCAGCAGGGGTAAGCAAGAGTTCAAGCTTCATTGTGCCCGAATGCAAACCAAAGCAACCGGCAAGGCCCATCAATCCCATGGCCAGCAGGATGCCAATAAAGGACGATATGACGCCAAGGAGCAAAGCCTGTTGCAGCACACTTACCCTGATTTGCCGTCGATCAGCACCAATAATCCTCAGCAGGGCCAGATACCTGCGCTGTCGGGCCACCATGATCTGGAAGGTGTTGGCAATCACCAAGGCAGCAACCACCATGGCCAGCACACCGAAAGTCATGAGGAAGACGGTCATGAAGTCCACACCATTGCCCGTCTGCTCACTGAGCAGTCTGTCCTCCATGGCACCACGGTCCTCCAGCCGGTATCCATCGGGAACGTATCGACTGATGTTTTGCAGAGTGTTTTGGAGTTCCTTGCCTTGGCCGTCAACCAGCAGATAGATGTTTTCCACAGAGGGAGACTCAGGTCCAACCATTCCCGCCATAGTCAGCAGGCGATCAATCCGAGAACCCGTCAGCACCACAGCTCCGCCGAA
>NZ_JBVPQK010000389.1:0-2396 GCF_058197115.1 Bifidobacterium sp. POST2/T3 (B1) | reverse complement strand
CTGGACCTGTATCAAATCAATACGACCTATTACTCGGCATTGGCTTGCCATGACAGGGCCTACCTGGCTGCAAGAGCCGTTCAGTTCTTCCTTCCAGGGGTGCCTCAGGTCTATTATGTCGGGGCACTGGCCGGTGCCAATGACATGGATCTGCTGGCGAGAACCCGCAATGGTCGAGATATCAACAGGCACTACTACACCGAAGGGGAGATTGAGCGGAATCTGACAAGACCGGTCGTTCGCTCCTTGAACGCTCTGTGTCGATTGCGCAATAAGCTGGATGCCTTCAATGGCAAATTCTCTTATCGAATCGATGCGACACGTGGCGCGCTTCGTCTTGTCTGGCAGGGAAAGACTAGTAAGGCTGAGCTGATCTTCTGCCCATTCGCCGCTATCGGCACCTTCCCGGCTCTGAGTGACCGAACGGAGACAATAGGGGAAAACGGCGGAAATGCCAGCCCGCAATCGTCAGGCAAAGATCCCTCTCTCGCCACGTTGGTCTGGTCGGATGCTCAGGGTTCGCACCTATGTCTTGATTTGTTGACAGACCTGGGCGAGTGATCCTTTCAGCCCTTTCCTGGCATGGGGAGGGGGCTGGAATTGATTTTTCGCTACATTATGCCAGAGCGGTTTCAAGGTAGGCATATGCCCGGTTGGTCTGGAGTTGTTCGATGGGTAAAAGTGAGGCGGAAAATTGTGCGTCATTTTTGTTGAATTGCTCGTAAGCGAAAGTGAATAGTCCATATTGTGAACCCGTTCGGCGCTCCACTCTGTAATGGCGATATGGTGCCAGTACTTGGCTCCTGCGGGGAGCTGATTGATGCGAAACAAATGGAGAGGAGGCTTTCAGCGATGACTGCACAGTTCAATTGCTTCTTGGTATTGCTGCGAATTATTAGCTTGTCTTCGCTGATGAGCTGATTCGACGCAGACTCGGATCCTGTCAGCGCAGGCAGGATCCGTAATCGTGATTTTCCGACAATAAGATTCAACATCCTGCCGATGGCGAGATTCAAGTTAGCTGATGAGGCCATACCTGTTCGTGTCGATGAGTGTTGACCAATTGATTGCCGGAAAGGAGATGACGCGTATCGGAGCGGCTGGTAGCCGCTTTTCGTTCGAACAATGAGTCGTGGAACTTATGCCGGCCATGCCACGAGTATGGTTGAATGCACAGAAGGTGCATCAGGTAGTTCGATTTCGGCAGATGGACAAAATCCTGCGCTTGGAATCGATGAGTAGCATCCACTGACTGGAATCAAGTCGTAGAACAATTATGCGTGAAGCGGTTGTAGCCGCCCAGGAAGGGCGCGGACCGCACATAAAGGAGTGTAGATAATGGCAGCACAGATCTGGTATGAGAAGGATGGGGACCTTTCGGTTCTGGATGGCAAGAAGGTGGCCATCATCGGCTACGGTTCCCAGGGACATGCTCATGCGCTGAACCTGCGTGATTCCGGTGTGGACGTTGTGGTCGGCCTGCGTGCCAACTCCAAGTCGGTGCCCTTCGCCAAGGAGCAGGGCCTGGAGGTCAAGACCGTGCCCGAGGCCACCAAAGAGGCCGACATCGTCATGATCCTGGCTCCCGACCAGTACCAGCGCAACATCTGGCGGGACGACATCGAGCCCAACATCAAGGAGGGTGCGGCTGTCGCCTTCGCCCACGGGTTCAACATCCATTACGGCTACATCAAGCCCAGCGCCGACCACCCGGTCTTCATGGTGGCCCCCAAGGGCCCGGGCCATATCGTCCGTCGTGAGTATGTCGCTGGCCGTGGCGTGCCCGTGGTCGTGGCCGTGGAGCAGGATCCGCGCGGCGACGCCTGGGACATCACCCTGGCCTATGCCAAGGCTCTGGGCGCCCTGCGCGCCGGCGCCATCAAGACCACCTTCAAGGAAGAGACCGAGACCGACCTCTTCGGCGAGCAGGATGTGCTCATGGGCGGCGTCAACCACCTGGTCGAGGCCGGCTTCGAGGTGCTGACCGAGGCTGGCTACCAGCCGGAGATCGCCTACTTCGAGGTCTGCCACGAGCTCAAGATGCTGGTCGATCTGATGAACGAGGGCGGCCTGAACAAGGCCCGCTGGTCCTGCTCCGACACCGCCCAGTACGGCGATTTCACCTCCACCGTGGTGGACGAGTCCACCAAGGACAGGATGCGTCACCAGCTGCAGCGCATTCAGGACGGCTCCTTCGCCAAGGAGTTCATCGACGACCAGGATGCCGGCGCCCCCAAGTTCAAGGAGTTGCAGGAGAAGTACTCCCACGAGAAGATCGAGGAGGTCGGCCCCAAGCTGCGCGCCATGTTCTCCTGGAACAAGGACGTCAAGGATGCCGACGAGGCCCAGTCCTTCACCGGCAAGATCGCCCGTTCCCAGGTGCAGTGACCTCTAGG
>NZ_JBVPQK010000388.1:0-2425 GCF_058197115.1 Bifidobacterium sp. POST2/T3 (B1) | reverse complement strand
ATCAGTCCGAGGGATGATAAGGTCAAACGCGGTCCCAGGCTGTCGCAAGGCGGATGAGCCGGAGCAGTTGTAAGATGCATTTAACTGGCGCTAATAACAGATTCCGTGCTTGAATTCAGTTGGCAACAAAAGCGGATTTCGGACTTGCTCTCAGTTGGCAATGAGTCTAAATTCCACATTTGCACTCAACTGGCAACAAGTATGCATCCCATATTCATCCATCCAGCCTCTATTGCACAGATACCAGTCAGGCCGACGAACCGTCGTGCAATTCGCAACGGTTCATCGGCCTGACAACGCAGGGGAGGGAGTCAGCAGCGCTCTACCTGTCTAATCGTTGGACCCTGACCAGCGGACCCTGGTTACAAGACCCCGGTGGTCAGGATTCCGATGACTCGACCTTGATGGCTCCGGCCCCGAACGTTCAGACTCAGGAGAAACGCAGCCTAATCTGCTCGGCCGTGCCGTAGGAGGCCTGCGCCCCCTGCCCGGTGGCAGCGTAGGCGGAGACGTAGGAGGCCAGCTGGGCGGCCTGCACCAGGGTCATGTCGGAGGCAAGGCCAGCTAGCACGGTGCCCATGAAGGCGTCCCCGCAGCCAGTGGTGTCCACGGCGTCCACATGCACGGCGTGAATCCGGTAGGTCTGGCCACGGTCCAGCACCATGGATCCTTCGCCGCCCAAGGTGACAATGGCCCGGTGGAAGCCGAAGTCCTGCATGGTCTGGTTGATCTGGTCCCAGTCGGCCCCCAGCCAGTCGCCGTCCTCGGGTTCGTCGATACCCAGCAGCTGGGCCATTTCATGCTCGTTGACCAGGATCAGGTCCGAGTTGGCGATCAGGTCGGCGGGCAGGTCGGCGCGGAATGGGGAGTCGTTGAGCAGCACGGTCATGCCGGCCTCGTGGCCCATTCGCGCGGCCTCGGTGACCGTCTCGATGGGGCTCTCCAGGCACAAGCCCAGCACCTTGGCCGAGGTCAGGGCCTGGCGGGAGCGGTGGGCGTAGTCCACATCCACCTTGCCGTTGGAGCCGGGGGAGTAGACGATGGTGTTCTCACCACGCGCATCCACGGTGATGACTGTGGTCCCGCTGGCTCCTGGAACGGTCATCACATGGGAGACGTCCACCCCGGCGTTGCCCAGCTGCCCCAGCAGAAAGTCGGCGTTTGAGTCGGATCCGACGGCCCCGAAGAGCCGTACCTGAGCGCCGATGCGGGCCGCGGTCGCCGCCTGGTTGGCCGACTTGCCCCCGGGCAGCACCTGCAGGGGACCGCCGTTGATGGTCTCGCCGGGCTTGGGCAGCCGGTCGGTGTTGACGGTGTAGTCCGCATTCATGGACCCGACCACCGAGATGGATCCTGTGATGGTATCCAGTCCCTTGAGCACCTGGTCGGATGCCGCCGCCATATCTTTAATCATGTTTCTCCGTTCCTTGATGAGCTTGTCCGCCTTGATAATCACACTGTGACAGGTTCAGGGATCCTGGCCGGTGTGCGCGGGCGGGCGCCCCACCGAGGCGCAGTGGCGGTAGCTGGTCTGCAGCCGGACCGACCGCACGGGCGAGCCTGCCATCAGCTGCAGGAGCATGTCCACGCAGCGGGTCCCCATGGTGTCGACCTGCTGGGAGATGGTCGACACTGCCGGGGTTAGGATGCGGAAGACGGGCAGGTCGTCGAAGGTGATCATGGACAGGTCCTCGCCGATGCTGATTCCTCGGGACTGGGTCGTTTTGATGGCGCGTATGGCATCCAGGGAGGATCCGAAGAGCACCCCGGTGATTCCCTGCCGGACCCAGAGGTCGATCATATCGGGGTCGAAAGTGCCGGGCTCTACCTGGTCGGTCAGGGGGTCGTCCATGCTCTCGATGCCTGCCAGCAGGTTGCGGTATACGTCCAGGCGTTCCCGGAAGGTGGCCGATTCCTTGAGGGGCCCAGGCACCAGGGTGATGCGTCGGTGGCCCTGGACGTGCAGATCCTCAAGGGCCTTTCTCAGGCCGGGCTCGGGGTCGGCGTCCACGCAGGGGATGGCCCGCCCGTCGCGTCCGGCGGCACCTTCGCCGGCACGGTCCACGCAGACGAGGGGCAGTCCGCGTCGGGCCAGTTCCTCCAAGGTGTGTGAGGAACGCGGCCCGGGCACGATGATGGCTCCGTCAATGTGCTGGCCCAGCAGGTTGCGCACCTGGGCCCGGTCCTCGCCGGGGTCGCCCTGGATTGAGGTGCAGATCAGGGTCTGGAAGCCATGGTTGAGCAGCTGGCCCTGGATCAGGTAGGCCAGGTCCGCGAAGTAGGAGTTGCGGATGTCGGGGATGAGCAGGCCGATGGTGCGCGAATGGGCAGAGTGCATGGATCGGGCCCGGGAGTCCGGCACATAGTGCAGGTCGTGGATGACCTGGTTGATGCGCTGTCGTGTGGCGGGGGAGATGCGCCCGGA
>NZ_JBVPQK010000387.1:0-2428 GCF_058197115.1 Bifidobacterium sp. POST2/T3 (B1) | reverse complement strand
GGGCCGGGTAGTTTGCGGCCCGCCATTGTCATGAGGAGGACCAGATGACGGACAAACAGGGAGCCATGAGAAAGACAGGCAGCCACCGTGACTTCGCTGCTGATGAGCAGGAGCGCGGTCCGGGGGTTCCCTCTGCGCTGACCAACAATCCCAAGGCCGGCCAGTGGGACGGTCGTCGGCTCAGTCGGGGAATCGTGGCGGACTACAAGCGTCTGGTCATGACCGACGGTGAGGGGATCCGTTGCTCCCTCTACGTCAGCGGCTGCCCCTTCCGCTGCCAGGGATGCTACAACGCCTCCATCTGGGACTTCGGCGCCGGGCACCCCTATACCCGGCAGCTTGAGGACCGCATCATCAAGGACCTGTCCCTGTCCTATGTGCAGGGCATTACCTATCTGGGCGGGGAGCCTCTGCTCAACACTCCCATGCTGCTCAGCCTTTCGAAGCGGATCCGGCGTGAGTTCGGCCATGAGAAGGATATCTGGTGCTGGACCGGCTACACCTGGGAGGAGCTGAACCGGCCGGGGGAGACCCCGGACAAAGCCCAGCTGATCTCCTACCTTGATGTGTTGGTGGACGGACGCTACTTGGAGAATCGGAAGAACAGCCTGCTTCAGTTCCGGGGCTCGGACAACCAGCGGATCATCGACGTGCCACGGTCCCTGGAGCAGGGCCAGGTGGTCATCTGGCCCAAGCTGCATGACCAGACCAGGTTCATTCCGGAGACTTACAGCAAGGACCGGCAGCAGGAGCAGCAGCGAGGCTGATACCGGCTCCTGCCCTGAATTGGTCTACGTCGCCTTGCCGGGGCACAATGGGTGTCATGACTGATGAGCATGATCACGACGCCAAACCCGACCTGCCTAAGGATCTGAGGGTCCGCTTCTGCCCCTCGCCGACCGGCACCCCGCATGTAGGCATGGTTCGAACCGCACTCTTCAACTGGGCCCAGGCCCGGCACTCCCATGGCACCTTTGTCTTCCGCATTGAAGACACCGATGCCCAGCGCGACAGTGAGGAGAGCTACCAGCAGATCCTGGAAGCCCTCAAGTGGCTGGGGCTGGACTGGGATGAGGGTGTTGAAGTCGGCGGCCCGGACGGCCCCTACCGGCAGTCCGAGCGCGGCGATATTTACCGCGACGTGGCCCGGCAGCTGCTGGATGCCGGCTACGCCTACGAGTCCTACTCCACCGCTGAAGAGATCAAGGAGCGCAACCTGGCCGCCGGCCGTCCGGCCGCTTTCGGCTATGACGGCTACGACCGCGACCTGAGCGACGAACAGCGCCAGGCCTTCCGCGATCAGGGTCGCCGTCCTGCCCTGCGCATCCGCATGCCCGACGAGGACATCGCCTTCGACGACCTGATCCGCGGGCATATCGAGTTCAAGGCCGGGTCTGTGCCCGACTATGTGATCGTGCGCCCCAACGGCGATCCACTCTACACTCTGACCAATCCGGTGGATGATGCCTTGATGCGCATCAACGTGGTTCTGCGCGGCGAGGATCTGCTCAGCTCCACTCCGCGGCAGATCGTCCTCTACCGGTATCTGATGAAGCTGGGCATAGCCCGAGCCATGCCCCTGTTTGGACACCTGCCCTACGTCATGGGCCAGGGTAAGAAGAAGCTGTCCAAGCGCGACCCCGAATCCAACCTCTTCCTGCACCGGGAACACGGCTTCATTCCCGAGGGGCTGCTCAACTATCTGGCCCTGCTGGGCTGGTCCATCGGCCCCGACCGCGATGTCTTCTCCATGGAGGAGATGGTTGAGCACTTCGACATCCGCGACGTCAAGGCCAATCCGGCCCACTTCGACATCGACAAGGCTGTGGCCATCAATGCCGAGCACATCCGCATGCTGGAACCGCAGGACTTCCTGAACCGGTCCCTGCCTTACCTCAAGCGCGACGGGCTGGTGAGTGCCGAGCGCTGGCAGGACCTGAGTGATCGGGAGCAGCGGGTTCTGACCGCTGCCGCCCCCCTGGTCCAGCCTCGCGTGCGCCTGCTGGGCGAGGTCTCCGGTATGGTAGGAAGTCTGCTCAGCCAAGAGGAGTACCTGGAGCCCGAGCCGGATGCCCGCAAACAGCTCAAGGACTCGGCTGGACAGGTCCTCGACCTGGCAATTGCAGCCCTGCAGGATGTGTCAGACCAGGACTGGAAGACCGATCACCTGCACGACCTGCTCACTCGGGCACTGGTGGATGAGGGCGGCTATAAGCCCCGTCTGGCCTTCGGCCCGGTCAGGGTGGCGGTTTCGGGAAGGCGGGTCTCGCCGCCCCTGTTCGAGTCTCTGGAAATTCTGGGCAAGAACACAACACTCCGAAGGTTGGCCAACTTGCGCCAAAACCTCTGAACGGGTATATTTCTTTTTTGTTGTGCTACTGACCTGCTGAACCGGGTTCGTACGCGGCGAAAAGTGAAGCCCCCGTCG
>NZ_JBVPQK010000386.1:0-2428 GCF_058197115.1 Bifidobacterium sp. POST2/T3 (B1) | reverse complement strand
GGGCCGGGTAGTTTGCGGCCCGCCATTGTCATGAGGAGGACCAGATGACGGACAAACAGGGAGCCATGAGAAAGACAAATGGCCACCGTGACTTCGCTGCTGATGAGCAGGGGCGCGGTCCGGGGGTTCCCTCTGCGCTGACCAACAATCCCAAGGCCGGCCAGTGGGACGGTCGCCGCCTCAGTCGGGGAATCGTGGCGGACTACAAGCGCCTGGTCATGACCGACGGCGAGGGGATCCGCTGCTCCCTCTACGTCAGTGGTTGCCCCTTCCGCTGCCAGGGATGCTACAACGCCTCCATCTGGGACTTCGGCGCCGGGCACCCCTACACCCAGCAGCTTGAGGACCAGATCATCAAAGACCTGTCGCTGTCCTATGTGCAGGGCATCACCTATCTGGGCGGGGAGCCTCTGCTCAACACCCCCATGCTGCTTGGCCTTTCGGAACGAATCCGGCGCGAGTTCGGTCATGAGAAGGATATCTGGTGCTGGACCGGCTACACCTGGGAGGAGCTGAACCGGCCGGGGGAGACCCCGGACAAGGCCCAGCTGATCTCCTACCTTGATGTGCTGGTGGACGGACGCTACTTGGAGAACCGGAAGAACAGCCTGCTCCAGTTCCGGGGCTCGGACAACCAGCGGATCATCGACGTGCCACGGTCCTTGGAGCAGGGCCGGGTGGTCATCTGGCCCAAGCTGCATGACCAGACCAGGTTCATTCCGGAGACCTACAGCAAGGACCGGCAGCAAGAGCAGCAGCGAGGCTGATACCGGCTCCTGCCCTGAATTGGTCTACGTCGCCTTGCCGGGGCACAATGGGTGTCATGACTGATGAGCATGATCACGACGCCAAACCCGACCTGCCCAAGGATCTGAGGGTCCGCTTCTGCCCCTCGCCGACCGGCACCCCACATGTAGGCATGGTCCGAACTGCACTCTTCAACTGGGCACAGGCCCGGCACTCGCATGGCACCTTCGTCTTCCGCATCGAAGACACCGATGCCCAGCGTGACAGTGAGGAGAGCTACCAGCAGATCCTGGAGGCCCTCAAGTGGCTGGGTCTGGACTGGGATGAGGGTGTTGAAGTCGGCGGCCCGGACGGCCCCTACCGGCAGTCCGAGCGCGGCGATATTTACCACGATGTGGCCCGGCAGCTGCTGGATGCCGGCTACGCCTACGAGTCCTACTCCACCGCTGAGGAGATCAAGGAGCGCAACCTGGCCGCTGGTCGTCCGGCCGCTTTCGGCTATGACGGGTACGACCGCCACCTGAGCGACCAACAGCGCCAGGCCTTCCGCGATCAGGGTAGGCGGCCCGCCCTGCGCGTTCGCATGCCCGACGAGGATATCGCCTTCGATGATCTGATCCGCGGGCATATCGAGTTCAAGGCCGGATCCGTGCCTGATTATGTGATCGTGCGCCCCAACGGCGATCCCCTCTATACTCTGACGAACCCGGTGGATGATGCCCTGATGCGCATCAACGTGGTTCTGCGCGGCGAGGATCTGCTCAGCTCCACCCCCCGTCAGATCATCCTCTACCGGTACCTGATGAAGCTGGGCATAGCCCGGGCTATGCCCCTGTTCGGGCACCTGCCCTACGTCATGGGCCAGGGCAAGAAGAAGCTGTCCAAGCGCGACCCCGAGTCCAACCTCTTCCTGCACAGGGAACACGGCTTCATTCCCGAGGGCCTGCTCAACTATCTTGCCCTGCTGGGCTGGTCCATCGGCCCCGACCGCGATGTCTTCTCCATGGATGAGATGATTGAGCACTTCGACATCCGCGATGTCAAGGCCAATCCGGCCCACTTCGACATTGACAAGGCCGTAGCCATCAACGCCGAGCACATCCGCATGCTGGAGCCGCAGGACTTCCTGAACCGGTCCCTGCCCTACCTCAAGCGCGACGGGCTGGTGAGTGCCGAGCGCTGGCAGGACCTGAGCGATCGGGAACAACGGATTCTGACCGCTGCCGCCCCCTTGGTCCAGCCTCGTGTCCGCCTTTTGGGGGAGGTGTCCGGCATGGTGGGCAGTCTGCTCAGCCAGGAGGATTACCTGGAGCCCGAGCCGGATGCCCGCAAACAGCTCAAGGATTCGGCTGGGCAGGTCCTCGACCTGGCTATTGCCGCCCTGCAGGATGTGTCAGACCAGGACTGGAAGACCGATCACCTGCACGACCTGCTCACTCAGGCACTGGTGGATGAGGGCGGCTATAAGCCCCGTCTGGCCTTCGGTCCGGTCAGGGTGGCGGTCTCGGGAAGGCGGGTCTCGCCGCCCCTGTTCGAGTCTCTGGAAATCCTGGGCAAGAACACAACACTCCGAAGGATGGCCAACTTGCGCCAAAACCTCTGAGCGGGTATATTTCTTTTTTGTTGTGCTACTGACCTGCTGAACCGGGTTCGTACGCGGCGAAAAGTGAAGCCCCCGTCG
>NZ_JBVPQK010000385.1:0-2444 GCF_058197115.1 Bifidobacterium sp. POST2/T3 (B1) | reverse complement strand
ATAGACCGGACGTGGACACCCCGCAAGGGGCGGAGCCGACCGGCACTAATGGTCGAAGACAACACAACACCCACCCCTTACAGGGGTGGCGGCATCAACACCTGCTGCGAAGCCTGCCTGCGGCAATGAACACGAAACCACAGGCGATCGAACACACGAGACACGCGTCCACCATCCGGTCCCCAAGCCGCCAGGACACCCCGACCCCCCACGGGTCGGCAGAATTGAAGATTCGCGGCGGTCATGGCCTGGGGGAGACGCCCGGTCCCATTCCGAACCCGGAAGCTAAGACCCAGCACGGCAATGGTACTGCACCCGGAAGAGTGTGGGAGAGTAGCACACCGCCGCCACAACACGAAAATATGGGAGGCATCCTCAGGAGACAGTTCCTGAGGATGCCTCCCTTTTTTTATACCCGTCTCAGACCCAGACTCCATGATTCCAGCCACCCTGCACAAAGACGCACGCCAAGCAGAGGAACATGGTTAATCGGGACAAGTAAGGTTGCCTTTCACTTGGGCAGTCTGCGATTTGATCTTCGGGAGCACTGATGCCGCAACTGTCCTTCTCTTTGCCACCTGTTGTTTATTGCCCATGACTCCTAAAATGAAAACAGCCGAATCAGGTGCGTAAACACAAAGGCGAAGAAAGCGGATGAGCATGGGTAAAAGAATCATTCTTGTAGGAGCAACCGGCAGAGTGGGTGCATTGACACTGGAGAATCTGGTTAAAGCCGGCCATAAGGTGGTGGCCTGCGCACGAGGAGCCTCGAAGATTCCGGCCAGCCAGCAGGTGGAGCCTACGACCTTGGATCTGCATGACCCGCTCTCCCGGATAACCGACTCATTCCGAACGATGCATGCGGACGCCGTAGTTTTCATTGCTGGTTCTCGAGGCAAGGACATCAACCAGATTGATGCCCTGGGAGCGATGAAGACCATAGAGGCCGCCAAAGCGGTCGGCATCACCAGGTACGTCATGTTGGGGGCCATGTATGCAGCCGACTGGCTGCGCTGGGAACAGCCCCAGGTCAAGCCTGCCATTGATGCCCTTGCCGACTATTACGTGACCAAGAACATGGCCGACCAGTACCTGATTGGCTCCGGACTGGACTACACCATCATCGAGCCGGGCAGCCTGACCGAGCAGAAGGGCACCGGAGCTATTCAGGTAGAGCCAGACGGGCCCGGACCCATACCGATCCCCGATGTGGCACAATGCCTGGCCGACTGCGTCGACCTGCCGCAGACCGTAGGCGGGATCTACAACATCGTCGGAGGCAGCACTCCCATCAGACAAGCCCTCACCGCAAAGCGGTGACCAGAAACCCATCTAGTTCCTCGACAGCGGCTCTTGACGCCAACCATGGCGTGTCTGCATAGCAACGGGGATGGTACCTTGGGTGCAATGCTTGTTGCTTGTTGATTGCGCGTTGGTACACCGGGCTCCTGTGATTTTTATGGAGGCGGGGATGGCTTGGAGACAGGGCGGATCTTAAGGAGGTCGTCGATGAACATTACCAATTTTCGGGATCTGGGAGGTATACGGACCATTCATGGCCGTCTGGTCCGTCCCCATAAGTTCATCCGCTCCGGGCAATTAGTGGGTCTGGACGAAGAAACTAAGAGGGAGCTGGTCGACCGCTACCAGGTGACCCAGGTCGTGGACTTCCGCCGGCCTTTCGAGATACAGGAAAGTCCAGACGACCGGCTCGACGGTGTGACCTTTACCAACATTGATCTGCTGGAGCAAAGCGGCACCAACAGCGCCAGCCTGGACGATTTCGCCTCGATAGGTTCGGCGGATCAGGTCAACGGGCACATGATGAATGTCTACCATGACCTGGTCATGAGTCCTGCGGCCCAGCAGGGGTATGGGAGGTTCCTGCGCATCGTCGTGGACAACACCCAGGGGGCCACTCTTTTCCACTGCTTTGCCGGTAAGGACCGGACCGGGTTCGCCGCTGCACTGGTGCTCTGGCTGCTGGAGGTGGACGACGACCAGATATTCGCGGACTATCTGAAGACCAACCAAGAGAGGGTCGGGGCCAACAATCAACTGCTGGACCAATTCCGTGCCAAAGGCTTCGACCAGGATTCACTGGACGCCCTGCAGATTGCGCTCTGCGTCAAGAAAGAATACCCGGCTCATGCCCAAGAAGCCATGGTCGAGGCCTACGGGGATGTCTTCGCCTATGCGCGTCAGGCTTTGGGGTTCGGGCCGGACCAGGTGGAGGCCCTGCGCAGCAACCTGCTGGAGTAACCGCACAAGGCTACAAGTAGCTGGTACGGGTAGACTCGAGCCTAGACGTCAATTACGAGGAGGACATTGTGCGATACATGAATTTAGGACGGTCAGGATTCCGGGCCTCCCGTGTGGCCCTGGGGGTCATGCGGATCGATCAGAAGAGCCGCGAGGAGGCGCGGACCATTGTGGAGACGGCC
>NZ_JBVPQK010000384.1:0-2476 GCF_058197115.1 Bifidobacterium sp. POST2/T3 (B1) | reverse complement strand
CGCAAGGTCTCACTGGCGCTGAAGGCCTACGCCGCCTTCGCCCGCTCTGCAGACAAGGGCGCCACACGCGACCCGGATCTGATCAACCGGTTGTCCGGTCTGGACTGATAGATCAAAATCCCCCAATCGGGCTCTTACCCGATTGGGGGATTTTTGACTCTTCTGGAGTAAGGCCAAGTAAAGGCCTGATGCTCAGAGACCGTATTCCTTGGCGATTACCACCCAGAGAGCCTGGGCTGCTTTATCCACGTTGTCGTTGACTATGACCTGGTCGAACTGATCCTCTGAGGCCAGCTCCACCTTGGCGGTCTCCAGCCTCCGGGCCCGCTGTTCCTCATTTTCGGTTCCACGCATGTTCAGCCTGGTGACCAGGTCCTGGAATGAGGGCGGCGCCAGGAAAACGTAAAACACTTCCAGGCCCAGCTCCCCCGCCCGTTGGCGGACACGATGCGCCCCCTGCAGGTCGATTTCCAGAATTGTGGGCACCCCTGCTGCCAGATGGTCCAGAACCGGCTGCAGCGGGGTGCCGTAGTGGGACATACCATGGACCAGCGCTGTCTCCAGAAATTCTCCGGCGGCCTCCCTGCGGGCAAACTCCTGCTCATCCATGAACCAGTAGGTGATGCCGTCCTTTTCGCCCGGACGCGGCGCCCGGGTGGTGGCCGAGACGGAGACCCAGACCTCCGGGTGGGCATGACGCAAGGCCGCCTCCACAGTGCCCTTGCCTACGGCCGTGGGCCCTGTCAACACGATCAGCCGGCCGCCCGTCTTCCCCGGCCCCCCGGTCTGTTCTCCCGAAGGGTCCTGAACCGACATGTCGGCACCGCTGATCGCTGACACGGCCACTTCCTTTCCTCAAGGTCATCCTCCGGTATATCTGGACCGGAACATGGGACAATCATATAGCGAGCGCCTACCTGGCCTTCTCCAGCTCAAGCAATCGGGCCGCGTGTTCCTGGATGCTCATGACCTCGTAGTCGTCCTTTTTGACCACGTCAATGGCCATCAAGGCGGCCGAGAATTCGGTGATAGTGGTGAATTGCGGCAAATCGGCGGCTATGGCGGCCACCCGGATCAGATAGCCGTCAGAGCGCGAACCCCTGGAACTGGGCGTGTTGAGGATCATGTCGATGGCCCCATCCTCAATTAGCTGGACTGGATTGCGGCCCATGTGCCTGACCCCATCGGCATCAGTGAAGGGCCGACCCTGCCCCTCCTCATCGCTGATTTTGTCAACAACAGCCACGTCAAAGCCGTACCGACGCAGGACGGAGGCCGTGCCACTGGTGGCGCAGATACTGAAGCCCTGCTCCAGCAGACGAGCGGCCAGCATGGGCAACTGACGCTTGTCCGCATCATTGACCGAAAGGAAGGCGACCCCGCCGGAGGGCAATCCGCCCTGGTAGGCGGCCAGCTGGCTCTTGGCGAAGGCGTGGGGGAAGTCCCGATCGAAGCCCATGACCTCTCCGGTGGAGCGCATCTCCGGACCCAGCAGAATGTCCACGGTCCGGCCAACCGGAGTGCGGAAGCGCTTGAAGGGCAATACCGACTCCTTGACCGCCACAGGCTGGCCGACACGGACCATGCCGCCGTCGCCGACAGGCAGGAGCAGGCCATTGGCTCGTTGCTGCTCGATAGTCTCCCCCACCATGATTCGCGCCGCAGCCTTGGCCAGTGCCGTACCTGTGGCTTTGGAAGCGAAAGGAACCGTCCGGGAGGCGCGGGGATTTGCCTCGATCACATAGAGGGTGTTGGCCATGAAGGCATACTGAACATTAATTAGCCCCTGAACGCCGCAACCTTGGGCTATTGCCAGGGTGGCCTGCCGCAACCGGTTAATCTGGTCGTCGGAGAGCGTGGATGGCGGCAGGGTGCAGGCTGCATCACCGGAATGAACCCCGGCCTCCTCCACATGCTCCATGATTCCGCCGATGTAGAGTTCCTGCCCGTCATAAAGGGCATCCACATCGATCTCGATGGCATCCTGAAGGAACTTGTCAATCAACAGGGGCGAAGGCAGCCGGCCGGAGACCACTGTATCGGCCTTGGCTTCCTCCAGGGCTCGATCCACGTAGGTGCCCAGCTGCTGGTCGTCATAGACAATCTCCATGCCTCGCCCGCCCAGCACGTAAGAGGGCCTGACCAGAACCGGATAGCCGATGGCATGTGCTGCATCCCTGGCCTCATCCAGGGAAAGAGCGGTGCCGTACCGGGGAGCGTTCAGATGCTCCTTGCTGAGCACCTGGCCGAAGAGCTCACGGTTCTCGGCCAGGTCGATGGACTCGGGGCTGGTTCCCAGAATAGGCACCCCGGCTGCCTTGAGCCTGGCCGCCAGAGACAGGGGCGTCTGACCGCCCAGCTGGACGATGACGCCCTTGACAGGTCCCATGGCCTTCTCAGCCCGGTAGATCTCCAGAACGTCCTCGAAAGTCAGCGGCTCGAAATAGAGCCTGTCCGACATGTCATAGTCAGTGGA
>NZ_JBVPQK010000383.1:0-2477 GCF_058197115.1 Bifidobacterium sp. POST2/T3 (B1) | reverse complement strand
TCCACTGACTATGACATGTCGGACAGGCTCTATTTCGAGCCGCTGACTTTCGAGGACGTTCTGGAGATCTACCGGGCCGAGAAGGCCATGGGACCTGTCAAAGGGGTTATCGTCCAGCTGGGCGGTCAGACGCCCCTGTCTCTGGCGGCCAGGCTCAAGGCGGCTGGGGTGCCCATCCTGGGGACCAGCCCCGAATCCATCGACCTGGCCGAGAACCGTGAGCTCTTCGGTCAGGTGCTCAGCAAGGAACATCTGAACGCCCCCCGGTACGGCACCGCTCTTTCCCTGGATGAAGCCAGGGATGCGGCACATGCCATTGGCTACCCGGTTCTGGTCAGGCCCTCTTACGTACTGGGCGGACGAGGCATGGAGATCGTCTATGACGACCAGCAGCTGGGCACCTACGTGGATCGAGCCCTGGAGGAAGCCAAGGCCGATACGGTGGTCTCCGGCCGGCTGCCCTCGCCCCTGTTGATTGACAAGTTCCTTCAGGATGCCATCGAGATCGATGTGGATGCCCTTTATGACGGGCAGGAACTCTACATCGGCGGAATCATGGAGCATGTTGAGGAGGCTGGGGTCCATTCCGGTGATGCAGCCTGCACCCTGCCGCCATCGACACTCTCTGACGACCAGATCAACCGGCTGCGGCAGGCCACCCTGTCTATAGCCCAAGGTTGCGGGGTTCAGGGGCTGATCAATGTTCAGTATGCCTTCATGGCCAACACCCTCTATGTGATCGAAGCAAATCCCCGCGCATCCCGGACCGTCCCCTTTGCTTCCAAGGCCACGGGTACGGCATTGGCCAAGGCTGCAGCGCGAATCATGGTGGGGGAGTCCATCGCCCAGCAACGAGCCAATGGTCTGCTCTTGCCTGTCGGTGATGGCGGCATGGTCCGTGTCGGCCAGCCTGTAGCGGTCAAGGAGTCTGTCCTGCCCTTCAAGCGCTTCCGCACTCCGGTGGGTCGTACCGTGGACATTTTGCTGGGTCCGGAGATGCGCTCCACCGGAGAGGTCATGGGCTTCGATCGGGACTTTCCCCACGCCTTCGCCAAGAGTCAGCTGGCCGCCTACCAGGGCGGATTGCCCACCGGAGGGGTCGCCTTCCTGTCGGTCAATGATGCGGACAAGCGTCAGTTGCCCATGTTGGCCGCTCGTCTGCTGGAGCAGGGCTTCAGCATCTGCGCCACCAGTGGCACGGCCTCCGTCCTGCGTCGGTACGGCTTCGACGTGGCCGTTGTCGACAAGATCAGCGACGAGGAGGAGCAAGGTCGGCCCTTCACTGATGCTGATGGGGTCAGGCACATGGGCCGCAATCCAGTCCAGTTAATTGAGGATGGGGCTATCGACATGATCCTCAATACCCCCAGTTCCAGGGGTTCGCGCTCTGACGGCTATCTGATTCGGGTCGCCGCCATAGCTGCCGATCTGCCGCAGTTCACCACCGTCACCGAATTCTCAGCTGCCCTGATGGCCATTGACGTGGTCAAAAAGGACGACTACGAGGTCATGAGCATCCAGGAACACGCGGCCCGGTTGCTTGAGCTGGAGAAGGCTAGGTAGGTTCTGGCTATATGATTGACCCATGTTCCGGTCCAGATATGCCGGAGAGTGACCTTTAGGAAAGGAAGTGGCCGTGTCAGCGATCAGCGGTGCCGATATGTCGAGTCAGGACCCTTCGGGAGAACAGACCGGGGGGACGGGGAAGACGGGCGGCCGGCTGATCGTGTTGACAGGGCCCACGGCCGTAGGCAAAGGTACAGTGGAAGCAGCCCTGCGTCATGCCCACCCGGAGGTCTGGGTCTCCGTCTCGGCCACCACCCGGGCGCCGCGTCCGGGCGAGAAGGACGGCATCACCTACTGGTTCATGGACGAGCAGGAATTTGCCCGCAGGGAAGCCGCCGGAGACTTTCTGGAGACCGCCTTGGTCCATGGCATGTCCCACTATGGCACCCCGCTGCAGCCTGTCCTGGACCATCTGGCGGCAGGGGTGCCCACAATTCTGGAGATCGACCTGCAGGGGGCGCACCGAGTTCGCGAACGTGCCAAGGAGCTGGGCCTGGAAGTCTTCTATGTGTTCCTGGCGCCGCCCTCATTCCAGGACCTGGTCACCAGGCTGAACATGCGGGGAACCGAAAATGAGGAGCAACGGGCCCGAAGGCTGGAGACCGCCAAGGTGGAGCTGGCCTCAGAGGATCAGTTCGACCAGGTCATAGTCAACGACAACGTGGATAAAGCCGCCCAGGCTCTCTGGGCGGTAATCGCCAAGGAATACGGTCTCTGAGCATCAGGCCTTTACTTGGCCTTACTCCAGAAGAGTCAAAAATTCCCCAATCGGATAAGAGCCCGATTGGGGAATTTTTGATCTATCAGTCCAGACCGGACAACCGGTTGATCAGGTCCGGGTCGCGTGTGGCGCCCTTGTCTGCAGAGCGGGCGAAGGCGGCGTAGGCCTTCAGCGCCAGTGAGACCTTGCG
>NZ_JBVPQK010000382.1:0-2498 GCF_058197115.1 Bifidobacterium sp. POST2/T3 (B1) | reverse complement strand
GCCAAAAGCAAGATGACTGTAGCCGAGATGATCGGGCTCTTCCTCACCCCTGACGCGCCTGTGCAGGTGACCGCCTTTGATGGGTCGGTCTTCGGGCAGGAGCAAGCGCCGCTGCATCTGGAAGTCAAGAATTCCCGTGCCATGTACTACATCACGGAGAATCCCAACGACCTGGGTCTGGCCCGTGCCTACCTGCAGGGCGATCTGGATTCTCCTGAGCTGCTGCCAGGCAACCCCTATCAGGTTCTCAAGGATCTGATGGGTCTTAAGCACTTCGTCAAGCATCCCAGCAAGATGGAGCTAGCCCGAGCAGCTGCAGCCGTCTTCTCACACGGGGTGAGGGTACCCGAGCCACCGGCCATCGAGGGGCCTTCCCTGGCAAAGCGACTGACCGAGGGCATCCGTCCCCACACTCGCCGGGGCGACGCAGCCACCGTCAGTTACCACTATGACCAGTCCAACGACTTCTACCGGCTCTTCCTGGGCTCCTCCATGACCTACACCTGCGCCGTCTTCGAGAAGGCGGACGGCAGCCTGGAAGACGCTCAGTGGCACAAGCTCAACATGGTCCTGGACAAGATGCACCTGAACAAGGGCGACCGTCTGCTGGACGTGGGTTGTGGCTGGGGCTCCATGGAGATTGCGGCAGCCCGCCGCGGCATCCATGTCATCGGTGTGACTTTGGCTGAGGAGCAGGTCGAGTGGGCCCAGAACTGGATCCGCCAGGAGGGCCTGCAGGATCTGGCAGAGGTCAGGCTGATGGATTATCGTGACGTTCCCGAGTCCGGCTTTGATGGAATCTGCTCCATCGGCATGATGGAGCATGTGGGTTACAAGCAGTATCCCTCCTATTTCAAGGAGATGATGGACAAGCTGCGTCCGGGCGGCATCCTGCTCAACCACCAGATCACCCGCACCAACTCCCACGACCACAAGAGAGCAGGCGGATTCATCGACCGCTACATCTTCCCCGACGGCGAGCTGGCCAGCCCGGCCGAGATCGAACTGGCCATCCAGGACACCGGCTTCGAGGTCATCACCCAAGAGAACCTGCGTCAGCACTATGCGCTGACCCTCAAGCACTGGACCGAGAACCTCCAGGAGCATTGGGACCAGGCCAGACCCATGGTGGGCGAACCCAAGGCACGACTCTGGGGCCTGTACATGGCTGGTGCACGGCTCAACTTCGAGCTCGACAACATTCAGATACACCAGTTCCAGTGCATCAAGCCCGATCCCGAGACCGGCACGGACACCTATCCGCTCCGCCCCTGGTGGGACCGGTAGTTGATATGAAGAAAAAGGCGAGGATTCGATTCCTCGCCTTTTTCTTTTCCGCCACCCTACAGCTCAGAACTCAAGAAGACCTGTCCGCCGAAGCCTCCAGCCGAGCCAGGTCCAAAGCCTTATTGAAAGCATCCGAAGTCCAGCTGGCTCCGGCCACCTTGTCCACCTTGAGGTCCTTGAGTGGGCGCCCCTGGACTACACCAGGCACAGCCTTGGCGAAGCATTCCATATGACCGCGCGAAATGGGCGAGTCCGAATGCCCCTGGACCTGGACCCGGGTCACCTGGCCTCCCGACAGGTCCAGATCCACATCGATGCTGTCAGCCCCGTCATGCCCGTACTTGCCCGTCAGAGCGTAGGTGCCGTCGTGATAGTTGCCCGTGTCAGCCGAAGCGGTCGGCAGTCCATCACGGGAGACGGCCGTGGGATTGCCCTCGCCCGCAGCGCCGGCTCCCGACTCTGGAGCAGAGCTGGCCTCTGCGCCCGATCCGGCGAACTCATCGTCCATAGGCTTGGCCTGCTGACTGCCGCAACCGCCTAGAAGGGAGCCGACCGCCACCAGAGTCGCCAATGTTGCCGAAGCAGTGGCCAGCCCACGAGACTTGCTTTTAGCCATCTCAGCGCCCTCCTTCTGATTCAGCGGTCGATCCCTGCAGAGACCCGCCTGTCTTGGCCATCTTAGTGGGGTCATGGAAGCCCACGGGAATATCCTGGCCCCCGGTGTCGCCAGAAGCCCCACTGAAGGCCGGCCGACCTCCAGCTGCCAGGTAGGCCCGCTTGGCCTCCTCATCATTCCACTGCTCGCCAGCCAGCACCCCATGGTTGAGCATGATTTCCCGCTGGGCGCAGGAGGCCACCAAGGCATCGTGCGTGACCACGATCAGGGAGGTCCCCTGATCATGCAATTGCCTAAAGAGATCCAGCACAATCCGCTCATTGGCCTCGTCCAAGTTGCCAGTGGGCTCGTCAGCCAGGATCAGCTTGGGCTCGTTGATCAACGCCCGTGCCACGCAGACCCGCTGCTGCTCGCCGCCTGAAAGCTGGCTGGGCAGGTGCCGGGCCCGATCCGCCAAACCCACCCGGTTCAGAGCCTTCATGGCCTGATCCTCGTCCACCACCGAGTGGTAGTACTGCGCCACCATGACGTTCTCCAGGGCGGTCAGATGCGGGACCAGGTAGAACTTCTGGAAGACCAGGCCGATCACGTTCTT
>NZ_JBVPQK010000381.1:0-2508 GCF_058197115.1 Bifidobacterium sp. POST2/T3 (B1) | reverse complement strand
TTTTCACGCTGCGCTCCAATTCATCCAAACCGTTTGATCTGCCAGTAAGGCAACCGTTACATAATAGCGCGAGTCAGGGACTCTGACAGGAGCGAAACCTGCCAGGGACGGGCGCCCTCCTGACGCAGGAAGTCAGCCACATCCCGTTTCTCCGGTTCGTCTGTCCAGCAGAGGTTGCGCAAGTAGCGGGGCTTAATCAGAATCTCGTCGGGGGTGTTGGTCCGGTGACCCACTTCAGTCACTGCCTTGCGCGCTGCCTCCAGCCTGGCGAACCGGTCCGGATGGCGGCGTCTCCAGGCCTGCATGGACTTGGGGGCGTTGGTCTCCTCCCCTCGCGGCTTGGGAGGCACCGGTAGCTCTTCGGTAGGCAGGCTCAGCGCCTCCAGAATGGCCTGTTTCCAGACCGAGGGCCTGACCCGGCGCTGGATGGGCGCATAGCGCTCGAACATGCGGTCCTGCTCTCCGCCGGTGTGGATCCTGACCCGCTCGTTCAAGGATCTGATGGCCCGGAATTGGGCGTTGTTGTGGGGCTTGAGCCTGCCGGCCTCGATGATGGCCTTGTCGGGCAGGAGCAGCGTCGGAGCTATGTCGTAACGGCGGGCCAGCTGGTCTCGGGTGGTCCACAGGGAACGGGCCACAGCCAGGCCTCGACGGTCATTGTGCAGGGCGTTGATATGCGAGATATGCCGCCAGGGCTGCTCAGGCTCCGGCTTGGGGATTTTGCACCGCTCCAGCAGCCAGGCGAATTCCTGCCTGGCCCATTCATCCTTGCCGTGATGACGCAGATCCTCCAGCTCGCGCACTCGCACCTGATCCAGCAGCTCCACGTCCAAGGCGGCGTAATTGCGCCAATCACGCGGCAGTGGACGATAGGACCAGTCCGCAGCAGAGTGCTCCTTGGCCAGCGTCAGCCCCAGGTAATGCGCTGTCACAGCAGACAAGCCGTAATGACCTAAATTGAGCATCCTGGCCGCCAACTCAGTGTCGAAGAGTGATGATGACCTCATGCCCAATGCATAGAAGCCAGGCAGATCCTGAGGGGAGTCATGAATGATCCATTGGGCCCCATCAACAGCCTTATTGAATTCCGACCAGTCACAGCCGGCCTGCATCAGAGCGGGCGGATCCAGCAGGAATATCCCCGCCCCCCGGCGTTTGAACTGGACGAGGTAGTCGTCGTGGCCATAGCGGAAGCCCGAGGCCCGTTCAGCATCCGCGGCCAGCGCACCGCTGCCCTGGGACAGCATCCGACAGGCCCGGCTGTATCCGGCCATATCGTTAATGACCGACGGCACACCCTGGGCGGGCTCTGAAAGCAGCTGCGTCTTAGGCTCCGTGGTCACCTGCGCTCAACCTCTTTTGTAGTTTGTCTTCCATCACGACACCGGGCCGACCGGCCCGGAAAACACACGCCTGAAAGCATAGTCCATGCCCTCAACCCACTGGGAGACATTTGCAAAGCATGCCTTGTCGGCAATTTATCGATGTACAGTATCGGTCATTCATAAAGCCGGTCATTCAACGTTCCAGTCATTTAGTGATTCCGCCATTCAGCGAGTCTGCCATTCACTGATTGGCTGGCTGGCCTTCACACAAGCAGACAAAACTCCCCACGGTGTTAGCCGTGGGGAGTCATAAGACAATTATTCTGATTGTTCCTGGGCCACCCGGGAACCAAACTAGTTCTGCGCCTCAGTAGACCACGAATCCATGGGCCTCAAGCTGCTTCTTGACCCGATCCTTCAGGGCCGCAGAGGGGCCTTTGGCATCCTCCAGCGGGTAGGGGATGCGCAGCTCATGCCACTTGGGCCGTCCAAGCTGATGGAAGGGAAGCACATCAATGTGCTCGATGGCATCCTTGAACTGTTCGCACACCCGAGCCACATTCTCGACGTTCTCCTCGGAGTCGGTCAGCCCTGGCACCAGCACAAAACGAACCCAGATCTTGCTGCCACGGGCAGCCAGACGCTTGCCGAATTCGATTGTGGGGGCCAGCGTGCCGCCGGTCACCTTTTTGTAGGTGGCCTCGTCGCCGGACTTGACATCCAGCAGGCACAGGTCGATATCGTCAATCATGGCATCGGTGTAGTTGCGATTGAGGAAGCCCGAGGTGTCCAGGCAGGTGTGAACGCCCATCTCCTTGGCAGCACGAAAGACGCGTGAGACAAAGGCTGCCTGCATCATGGACTCGCCGCCGCTGAAGGTGATTCCTCCGCCCGTGCTCTTGAAGAGGTCCTGGTAGCGGGCCACCTTGTCAATCATGGCCTGCAGATATACGGGCTGGCCATCGCGCATCTTCCAGGTGTCGGGGTTCTGGCAGTACTGGCAACGCAGGGGGCATCCGCTCATGAAGACGGTCATCCTTGTGCCCGGCCCGTCCACTGAGGTGTTGATGTCCCAGGAGTGAACAAATCCGATGTCGCCCGTGCGTAGGGCATTCATACGGTCGTGCCGGTCCAGTCCAATGGGCGATTCGAACCCCGAAAGGCCGCCCATCAGGGTCTGGCT
>NZ_JBVPQK010000380.1:0-2509 GCF_058197115.1 Bifidobacterium sp. POST2/T3 (B1) | reverse complement strand
AAGAACGTGATCGGCCTGGTCTTCCAGAAGTTCTACCTGGTCCCGCATCTGACCGCCCTGGAGAACGTCATGGTGGCCCAGTACTACCACTCGGTGGTGGACGAGGACCAGGCCATGAAGGCTCTGGACCGGGTGGGTCTGGCGGATCGGGCCCGCCACCTGCCCAGTCAGCTTTCGGGTGGCGAACAGCAGCGGGTCTGCGTGGCCCGGGCGCTGATCAACGAGCCCAAGCTGATCCTGGCTGACGAGCCCACTGGCAACCTGGACGAGGCCAATGAGCGGATTGTGCTGGACCTCTTTAGGCAATTGCATGACCAGGGAACCTCCCTGATTGTGGTCACCCACGATGCCCTGGTGGCCTCCTGCGCCCAGCGGGAGATCATGCTCAACCACGGTGTGCTGGCCGGCGAGCAGTGGAATGATGAGGAGGCCAAGCGGGCCTACCTTGCTGCCGGAGGCCGTCCGGCCTTCAGTGGAACTCCTGTCGATTCCGGGGACCAGGATATTCCGGTGGGCTTTCATGACCCCACCAAGACGGCCAAGACCGGCGGCTCCCTGCCGGGATCGGCTGCTGATGCAGAAGGAGGGCGTTGAAATGGCTAAAAGCAAGTCTCGGGGACTGGCCACGGCCTCGGCAACCCTGGCGACCCTTGTGGCGGTCGGCTCCCTCCTGGGCGGCTGTGGAAGTCAGCAGGCCAAGCCCATGGACGACGAGTTCGCCGGATCGGGCGCAGAGTCCAGCTCTGCGCCAGAGTCAGGAGCCGACTCTGCGGGCGAAGGTAATCCCACCGCCGTCTCCCGTGATGGACTGCCGACCGCCCCGGCTGACACGGGCAACTATCACGATGGCACCTACGCCCTGACGGGCAAGTACGGGCATGACGGGGCTGACAGCATTGATGTGGATCTGGACCTGTCGGGAGGCCAGGTGACGCGGGTTCAGGTTCAGGGGCATTCGGACTCGCCCATTTCGCGTGGTCATATGGAACGCTTTGCCAAGGCTGTGCCTGGAGTAGTCCAGGGGCGTCCGCTCAAGGACCTCAAGGTGGACAAGGTGGCTGGGGCCAGCTGGACCTCGGATGCCTTCAACAAGGCCTTGGATCTGGCTCGGCTGGAAGCTTCGGCGGACAGGTCTTCCTGAGAACCGGGCCGTACGGGTGGCAGAAACAAAAAGGGGCGAGGATTTGATTCCTCGCCCCTTTTCAAGCCTTTATACTACCTACTACCGATTCCACCAGGGCCGCAGCGGATAGGTGTCCGTGCCGGTTTCAGGATCAGGCTTGATGCACTGGAACTGGTGTATCTGAATGTTGTCGAGCTCGAAGTTGAGCCGCGCGCCGGCCATGTACAGACCCCAGAGACGCGCCTTGGGCTCGCCCACCATGGGCTTGGCCTGGCCCCAATGCTCCTGGAGGTTCTCGGTCCAGTGCTTGAGGGTCAGCGCATAGTGCTGACGCAGGTTCTCCTGGGTGATGACCTCGAAGCCGGTGTCCTGGATGGCGAGTTCGATCTCGGCCGGGCTGGCCAGCTCACCGTCGGGGAAGATGTAGCGGTCGATGAATCCGCCGGCCCGCTTGTGGTCGTGGGAGTTGGTGCGGGTGATCTGGTGGTTCAGCAGGATGCCGCCCGGACGCAGCTTGTCCATCATCTCCTTGAAGTAGGAGGGGTACTGCTTGTAGCCCACATGCTCCATCATGCCGATGGAGCAGATTCCGTCGAAGCCGGACTCGGGCACGTCGCGGTAATCCATCAGCCTGACCTCGGCCAGATCCTGCAAGCCCTCCTGGCGGATCCAGTTCTGGGCCCACTCGACCTGCTCCTCAGCCAGGGTCACGCCGATGACGTGGATGCCGCGACGGGCGGCTGCGATCTCCATGGAGCCCCAGCCGCAGCCCACGTCCAGCAGACGGTCACCCTCGTTCAGGTGCATCTTGTCCAGGACCATGTTGAGCTTGTGCCACTGAGCGTCCTCCAGACTGTCTTCCGCTTTCTCGAAGACGGCGCAGGTGTAGGTCATGGAGGAGCCTAGGAAGAGCCGATAGAAGTCGTTGGACTGGTCGTAATGGTAGCTGACGGTGGCTGCGTCTCCACGGCGGGTGTGGGGGCGGATGCCTTCGGTCAGTCGCTTGGCCAAGGAAGGTCCCTCGATGGCCGGCGGCTCGGGCACGCGCACCCCATGCGAGAAGACGGCTCCAGCCGCCCGGGCCAGCTCCATCTTGCTGGGATGCTTGACGAAGTGCTTGAGGCCCATCAGTTCCTTGAGAACCTGGTAGGGGTTGCCTGGCAGCAACTCGGGAGAATCCAGATCGCCCTGCAGGTAGGCGCGGGCCAGACCCAGGTCGTTGGGATTTTCCGTGATGTAGTACATGGCACGGGAATTCTTGACTTCCAGATGCAGTGGCGCTTGGTCCTGCCCGAAGACCGACCCATCGAAGGCGGTCACCTGCACAGGCGCGTCAGGGGTGAGGAAGAGCCCGATCATCTCGGCTACAGTCATCTTGCTTTTGGC
>NZ_JBVPQK010000379.1:0-2510 GCF_058197115.1 Bifidobacterium sp. POST2/T3 (B1) | reverse complement strand
TTTTCACGCTGCGCTCCAATTCATCCAAACCGTTTGATCTGCCAGTAAGGCAACCGTTACATAATAGCGCGAGTCAGAGACTCTGACAGGAGTGAAACCTGCCAGGGGCGGGCACCCTCCTGATGCAAAAAGTCGGCCACATCGCGCTTCTCCGGTTCGTCTGTCCAGCAGAGGTTGCGCAGGTAGCGGGGCTTGATCAGAATCTCGTCGGGTGTGTTGGTCCGGCGTCCCACTTCAGTCACCGCCTTGCGCGCTGCCTCCAGCCTTGCAAACCGGTCCGGATGACGATGCCGCCAGATCTGCATGGACTTGGGGGCATTGGTCTCCTCACACCGCGGCTTGGGAGGCACCGGCAGCTCTTCGGTAGGCAGACTCAGCGCCTCCAGAATAGCCTGTTTCCAGACTGCGGACCTGACCCGGCGCTGGATGGGCGCATAGCGCTCGAACATGCGGTCCTGCTCGCCGCCGGTGTGGATCCTGACCCGCTCGTTCAAGGATCGGATGGCTCGGAACTGCGCGTTGTTGTGCGGCTTGAGTCTGCCGGCCTCGATGATGGCCTTGTCGGGCAGGAGGAGCGTCGGAGCGATATCGTTGCGTCTGGCCAGCTGATCCCTGACGGTCCACAACGAGCGGGCCACAGCCAGGCCTCGACGGTCATTGTGCAAGGCGTTGATATGCGAGATATGTCGCCAGGGCTGTTCAGGCTCCGGCTTGGGGATTTTGCCCTGCTCCAGCAACCAGGCGAATTCCTGCCTGGCCCATTCATTCTTGCCGTGACTGCGCAGATCCTCCAGCTCGCGCGTTCGCACCTGATTCAGCAGCTCCACGTCCAAGGCTGCGTAATTGCGCCAATCACGCGGCAGTGGGCGGTAGGACCAGTCTGCGGCAGAATGCTCCTTGGCCAGCGTCAGCCCCAGGTAGTGCGCGGTCACTGCAGACAGGCCGTAATGCCCCAGATTAAGCATCCTGGCTGCAAGCTCGGTGTCGAAGAGAGAGGAGGGCCTCATCCCCAACGCATAGAAGCCAGGCAGATCCTGAGGAGAGTCATGAATGATCCACTGGGCCCCATCAACAGCCTTATTGAATTCCGACCAGTCACAGCCCGCCTTCATCAGCGCCGGTGGGTCCAGCAGGAATATCCCCGCTCCCCGGCGCTTGAACTGGACCAGGTAGTCGTCGTGGCCATAGCGGAAGCCAGAGGCCCGTTCAGCATCCGCGGCCAGCGCACCGCTCCCCTTTGACAGCATTCGACAGGCCCGGCGGTATTCGGCCATATCGTCGATGACCGACGGCACACCCTGGGCGGGCTCTGAAAGCAGCTGCGTCTTAGGTTCCGTGGTCACCTGCGCTCAACCTCTTTTTTAGTTTGTCTTCCATCACGCTACCGGACCGACCGGCCCGGAAAACACACGCCTGAAAGCATAGTCCATGGCCTCAACCCACCGATAAACCCTTGCTAAGCAGACTTCGTCGACAATTGATCGATTTACGGGGTTGATCATTTACCAAGCCGGTCATTCAGCGTGCCCGTCATTTAGTGAATCTGACAGTGAGTGAGTCTGTCATTCGCTGATTGGCTGGCTGGTCTCCGCTCAAGCAAACAAAACTCCCCACGACATCTGCCGTGGGGAGTCACAAGAAAATCAATTGGCTTTCTCCTGGGTCCGTCATGGAACCACAAAGGGTTCTGAGGCTCAGTAGACCACGAAGCCATGGGCCTCCAGCTGCTTCTTGACCCTATCCTTCAGGGCCGCCGAGGGGCCTTTGGCATCCTCCAGTGGGTAGGGAATGCGCAGCTCATGCCATTTGGGCCGTCCAAGCTGATGGAAGGGAAGCACATCAATGTGCTCAATGGCATCCTTGAACTGTTCGCACACCCGCGCGACGTTCTCGACGTTCTCCTCGGAGTCGGTCAGCCCCGGCACCAGCACGAAGCGAACCCAAATCTTGCTGCCACGGGCAGCCAGACGCTTGCCGAATTCGATTGTGGGGGCCAGCGTGCCGCCGGTCACCTTCTTGTAGGTGGCCTCGTCGCCGGATTTGACGTCCAGCAGGCACAGGTCGATATCGTCAATCATGGCATCGGTGTAGTTGCGATTGAGGAAGCCTGAGGTGTCCAGGCATGTGTGGACGCCCATCTCCTTGGCGGCCCGAAAGACGCGTGAGACAAAGGCTGCCTGCATCATGGACTCGCCGCCGCTGAAGGTGATTCCTCCGCCCGTACTTTTGAAGAGGTCCTGGTAGCGGGCCACCTTATCGATCATGGCCTGTAGGTATACGGGCTGGCCATCGCGCATCTTCCAGGTGTCAGGATTCTGGCAGTACTGGCAGCGCAGGGGGCATCCGCTCATGAAGACGGTCATCCTTGTGCCCGGCCCGTCCACTGAGGTATTGATGTCCCAGGAGTGAACAAATCCGATGTCGCCCGTGCGCAGGGCATTCATACGGTCGTGCCGGTCCAGTCCAATGGGCGATTCGAACCCCGAAAGGCCGCCCATCAGGGTCTGGCT
>NZ_JBVPQK010000378.1:0-2520 GCF_058197115.1 Bifidobacterium sp. POST2/T3 (B1) | reverse complement strand
GCCCGGGTCCCCAGCAGAAAGGAGGATCCCTCCATGGTCGGCGTCAGCCCCTGCTTCTGAGCGAAGAGGGTGACGGCTCGCGTCCCGTTGCCGCACATCTGCGCCAGTGATCCGTCCGCGTTGCGGTAGTCCATGAACCACTGACAGCCGAAACGGTCACAGGCATCCACCTGCTCCTGGCTCAGGTCACTGACATCAGCCGGATGGGTCAGCCGGATCACCCCGTCGGCGCCGACCCCGAAATGTCGGTCGCACAGCCATCGCACTTGGTCGGCCGTAGGTTCCAGATCCCCCCGGGGATCGGAGTAGACCACGAAATCGTTGCCGGTGGCTTGCATTTTGTAAACAGTCCGGGGAATACTCATGCTTGTAGCGTACGGCCCTTCGGCGACAGGCTAGGCTGGTTCTTCGGCTGCGAAAGGAGCGGATCACATGGCATCAGATGCACCGATCGGGATCTTCGACTCCGGACTCGGCGGTCTGAGCGTCACCGCAGCCATCCAGAAGCTTCTGCCCCAAGAGAATCTGCTCTATTTCGGCGATTCCGCCTACGCCCCCTACGGCACCAAGGAGCCGGTCCAGATCGCCCAGCGCTGCCATGTCATCGGCGACCGGTTCATGGACCTGGGCGTCAAGGCCATGGTCATCGCCTGCAACACTGCTACCAGCGTCTGTGTGGATGAGATGCGCCAACGCTACCCGGTCCCTGTCATCGGCATGGAGCCAGCTCTGAAGCTGGCATGCACGCGAGGCGGAGGCCGACCCCAACGGGTTCTGGTCACGGCCACCCCGCTGACATTGAAGGAGGCCAAGTTCTCACGCCTGATGGCACGGTTTTCTGGCAGGCACACCATCCTCACCCAGCCCTGCCCAGACCTGGTAACCATTGTGGAGTCTGACAGGCTGAATGACCAGGCCCTGGTCGATGCCACCTTGCACCGTTACTTGGATCCCTATAATCTGCAGACTTTGGATGCCCTGGTTCTGGGCTGTACCCACTTCGTCTTCTTCCGCCAGTCCATCGCCCGCATCTGCCCACCGGACCTGGCACTGATCGACGGCAACCCTGGAACGGCCCGCCACCTCAAGGATCTGCTGGCCCAAGCCGATGCCCTTAACCTGGGCCCTGGCCCCGGCAGAGTACAGATCGCCAACTCTGATTCCTCACCGGACATGCTGGATCTGTCCAAGCGGTTGCTGGCCTCCTGCCACCCCTGAACGGCTTGTCCAACGTTCACGCATAAGCTGTCATCAAGCTTTGATATCTGTCAGGAATCGAGGTGCCCATGGCACGCAAAAGAACAGCCGTCATTGACGTAGGCGGCGGCTACCGGTCCATCTTCGGCGCCGGCGTCTTCGACCGCTGCATGGAGCAGGGCATCACCTTCGATCACTGCTATGGGGTCTCGGCAGGCAGCGCCAATCTGGCCTCATTCCTGTCGGGCCAGCTCAGACGCTGCTACCGCTTCTACACCGTCTACTCCTCCCGCAAGGAGTATGCGAGCGTAAGCAACTTCCTGACCAAGCACACCTTCGTCGACCTGGACTACGTCTACGGCAAACTTTCGGCGCACGATGGGGAATGCCCGCTGGATTACCAGGCTCTGAAGGCCAACCCGGCCCTGTTCACCGTAGTGGCCTGCAAGGCCACTGACGGATCCACCGTCTACTTTGACAAGTCCGACCTGGCACAAGACAACTATGACATCCTCAAGGCCTCGTCCACTGTGCCGGTGGCCAACGAGCCCTACATGATCGATGGAGTGCCCTATCTGGACGGCGGCATCGCCGACCCGGTCCCGGTCCGCAAGGCCATGGACGAGGGCTATGAACGCATCGTCCTGGTTCTGACCCGCCAGAGGGATATTCTGCGCGAGCAGAAGAAAGATGTCCTGCCGGCACGGATCCTGGCCAAATCTTATCCAGCGGCCGGCGAGCGCCTGATGGAGCGCTACCGCACCTACAACGACGAGGTTGCTCTGGCCAAGCAGGCCGAAAAGGAAGGCCAGGTGCTCATCCTAGCCCCGGACAGCCTGTGCGGGCTGACCACGCTGAGCAAGTCGCTCAAGGGACTCAACGCCATGTACGACAAGGGCTATCGGGCCGCCGAGGCCATAGCCGACTTCCTGGAAAGCTGAACCCCGTCCCCGCACGACTCTCCATGCGGGGTTTTCCTTTTCCCGTTTTGGTCGAGCTCTTTTACAAACCTTACAGTATCGGCGCCCCGGTCTCGCTCTCTGTGCCTGCGCTCCTGCGACCGTGGCGGGGATCCGCACTCCCCTGGCTGCTCTGGGCGGTCATCAGCGCTGCGGTCATCTGGTTGAAGAGCTCGTTGTAGCCGCCGGGGGTCGCCGCAGGCAGAACCAGAGTCTTGGCATTGTCGGATTCGGCCAGCGAACGCATCACATCCAGATATTGGTTGAAGAGCACCACGTTGTTGACGGCATCGATATCCATACCTACGGCCCGAAGACTGTTGATCTGATCCACAATGCCGTTGGCGATCTCCCGCCGGTAGTT
>NZ_JBVPQK010000377.1:0-2520 GCF_058197115.1 Bifidobacterium sp. POST2/T3 (B1) | reverse complement strand
GCCCGGGTCCCCAGCAGAAAGGAGGATCCCTCCATGGTCGGCGTCAGCCCCTGCTTCTGAGCGAAGAGGGTGACGGCCCGCGTCCCGTTGCCGCACATCTGCGCCAGTGATCCGTCGGCGTTGCGGTAGTCCATGAACCACTGACAGCCGAAACGGTCACAGGCATCCACCTGCTCCTGGTTCAAGTCGCTGACATCGGCCGGATGGGTCAGCCGGATCACCCCGTCGGCTCCGACCCCGAAATGCCGGTCACACAGCCACCGCACCTGGTCTGCCGTAGGTTCCAGATCCCCCCGGGGATCGGCGTAGACCACGAAATCGTTGCCGGTGGCTTGCATTTTGTAAACAGTCCGGGGAATACTCATGCTTGTAGCGTACGGCCCTTCGGCGACAGGCTAGGCTGGTTCTTCGGCTGCGAAAGGAGCAGATCATATGGCATCAGATGCACCGATCGGGATCTTCGACTCCGGGCTCGGCGGTCTGAGCGTCACCGCAGCCATCCAGAAGCTTCTGCCCCAAGAGAATCTGCTCTACTTCGGCGATTCCGCCTACGCCCCCTACGGCACCAAGGAGCCGGCCCAGATTGCCCGGCGCTGCCAGATCATCGGCGACCGATTCATGGACCAGGGTGTCAAGGCCATGGTCATCGCCTGCAACACCGCCACCAGTGTCTGTGTGGATGAGATGCGCCAGCGCTACCCGGTTCCTGTTATCGGCATGGAGCCGGCCCTGAAGCTGGCTTGCACCCGAGGCGGAGGCCGACCCCAACGGGTTCTGGTCACGGCAACCCCGCTGACCTTGAAGGAGGCCAAGTTCTCGCGCCTGATGGCTCGGTTCTCCGGCAGACACACCATTCTCACCCAGCCCTGCCCAGACCTGGTGACCATTGTGGAGTCTGACAGGTTGAGCGATCAGCCCCTGGTCGATGCCACCCTGCACCGTTACTTGGATCCCTATGACCTTCAGACTCTGGATGCCTTGGTTCTGGGCTGCACCCACTTCGTCTTCTTCCGCAATCCTATCGCACGCATCTGCCCGCCGAGCCTGGCACTGATCGACGGCAACCCGGGAACGGCCCGCCACCTCAAGGATTTGCTGGCCCAAGACGATGCCCTCAACCAGGGTCCTGGTCCCGGCAGAGTCCAAATCGACAACTCTGATTCCTCACCGGCCACGCTGGATCTGTCCAAGCGGCTGCTGGCCTCCTGCCGCCCCTGAACAGCTTGTCCAACGTTCACGCATAAGCTGTCATCAAGCTCGGATATCTGTCAGGAATCGAGGTGCTCATGGCACGCAAAAGAACAGCCGTCATTGACGTAGGCGGCGGCTACCGGTCCATCTTCGGTGCCGGCGTCTTCGACCGCTGCATGGAGCAGGGCATCACCTTCGATCACTGCTACGGGGTCTCGGCTGGCAGTGCCAATCTGGCCTCATTCCTGTCGGGCCAGCTCAGACGCTGCTATCGCTTCTACACCGTTTACTCCTCCCGCAAGGAGTATGCGAGCGTGAGCAACTTCCTGACCAAGCACACCTTCGTCGACCTGGACTACGTCTACGGCAAGCTTTCGGCGCACGATGGGGAATGCCCGCTGGATTACCAGGCCCTGAAGGCCAACCCGGCCCTGTTCACCGTAGTGGCCTGCAAGGCCTCTG
Source organism: Bifidobacterium sp. POST2/T3 (B1) (assembly GCF_058197115.1). NCBI lineage: Bacteria > Bacillati > Actinomycetota > Actinomycetes > Bifidobacteriales > Bifidobacteriaceae > Bifidobacterium > Bifidobacterium sp. POST2/T3 (B1). The sequence goes on along the minus strand of NZ_JBVPQK010000377.1, from coordinate 867 downwards.
ACGGATCCACCGCCTATTTTGACAAGTCCGACCTGGCCCAGGACAACTATGACATCCTCAAGGCCTCATCCACCGTGCCGGTAGCCAACAAGCCCTACATGATCGATGGAGTGCCCTATCTGGACGGCGGCATCGCCGACCCGGTGCCGGTCCGCAAGGCCATGGACGAGGGCTATGAACGCATCGTTCTGGTTCTGACCCGCCAGAGGGATATTCTGCGCGAGCAGAAGAAGGATGTCCTGCCGGCCCGGATCCTGTCGAGGACCTATCCAGCGGCCGGCGAGCGCCTGATGGAGCGCTACCGCACGTATAATAACGAGGTTACCCTGGCCAAGCAGGCCGAAAAGGAGGGCCAGGTGCTCATCCTGGCCCCGGACAGCCTGTGCGGGCTGACCACACTGAGCAAGTCACTCAAGGGACTCAACGCCATGTACGACAAGGGCTATCGGGCCGCCGAGGCCATAGCCGACTTCCTGGAAAGCTGAACCCCATCCCCGCACGATTCGCCATGCGGGGGTCTCCCTTTCCCGTTTTGGTCGAGCTCTTTTACGAACCTTACAGTATTGGCGCCCCGGTCTCGCTCTCTGTGCCTGCACTCCTGCGACCGTGGCGGGAATCCGCACTCCCCTGGCTGCTCTGGGCAGTCATCAGCGCTGCGGTCATCTGGTTGAAGAGCTCGTTGTAGCCGCCGGGGGTCGCCGCTGGCAGAACCAGAGTCTTGGCATTGTCGGACTCGGCCAGCGAACGCATCACATCCAGATATTGGTTGAAGAGCACCACGTTGTTGACAGCATCGATATCCATACCTACGGCCCGAAGACTGTTGATCTGATCCACAATGCCGTTGGCGATCTCCCGCCGGTAGTT
>NZ_JBVPQK010000376.1:0-2522 GCF_058197115.1 Bifidobacterium sp. POST2/T3 (B1) | reverse complement strand
ATGATGGCAGCGAGCGCAACTCAGGCTTTCGAATATGCCGTCCTGAGGGATGGACAGCAGAACCGGACCACGCTCCAAGGCTTTGTTTATAACGGCGACGGCGGTATGCGGAACCCGGGCGCCCACGGTCGGGTCGGCCATATGGCTCAGTTCCTCCCGGTTCAGCCAGCGAATCCAAGGAAGCAGGGTCGTCACAGCAGACCGATCAAGCGTCAAGGCGGTGCCTGGACCAGTCACACCAGAGTCCGCCTCGGTGGCCTCGGGCAGACTCTCCCAGTGGGAACGCACGCTTCTGGCACGGGCCATGGCCAGGAAGACACCGCCGTGGGCACGCGCTCGCAATCTCAACACTCCGCGGGCGTTGGCGTATGGCATCATCCCGTCGGCGTACTGGTAACTGGCATCATCCATAAGAGCGAAGAGGGCAGGACCCTCCACCGGCGCGTACATGGCGGCCCGCAGCCCGATGGCGCAACGGACCTGACCGGAAGCCAGAGCAAGATAGGCCCTGTAGCGCTCGGCGGGAGCCATGCCGCTGTCCAGAATGGCGAAATCACCGGACCAGCCGCGTGCCTCCTGTTGGCCCGGACCTGCTGAGACAGAAGGTCCAAAGGGACGCAGTCCCAGCTGCTGGAGAACTGCAGACAGGTGAGCCACCTGACGGGTGCCCGGCAGCACCATAACCGCCGCTCGGCCGGCAAGCAGTGCGCCAATCAATACCCTGGCAGCCAACAGGGCGGCCTGGTCCACGCCAGGCAGAATGTCAGTCAGAAAAGCAGCGAAGGCATCCTCTTCCAGCGACTGATCCAATTTCTCCAGCCCCTGATAGCCCGGATCAAGTCTTTGTTTCAGGTCCTTTTGTCGCTGGGCCAGCCCGGCCACCCAGCTGGGGTCGGATGCCAACCGGGGTTGACCGGGAACCAGCTGCTGCTCCTTGTCGATCCGGGCGACGCGAGGGGGCAGGGCCAGACGCAGAATGTTGGCTTCAGTACCCCCATAGGCTCTGGCGATAGCAGTGATGTCCGCGCGCAAAGAAGGTGAGATCAGGCTGCGATCCAACACCACCCGCTCCAGATAGCGTAAGGATGCGCGGGGAACCTGGCTGTCTGAGACGCGTTCCCAGATGATGCCATTGACCCTGCGCGCCCCGAATCGAACGCGAACCAGACATCCCGGCTGTGCATGATCGGCCTGGTCAGCGTCCACCAGATAATCGAAGGTCCCGCCCAGATGAGTAGCCTGGACATCCAACACCACCCGTGCCACGGGGAGTTCATCGGCTGGTCGGCGCGGGGGCCTCTTTCGACTGCTACTCGTACGACGACGCGGGGCAAGACCATCCAGGGCGGGCTGACTGACGGCCTGCGAATCCATGGCTGATCCTCTCGCTTTCACGATTAAGAGAGCCACGGCGGATTCCCCAGTTGATGACCCGGGAACCCGCCGTGGCTCTTGATGAACAGCTGCTACCTGGTCATGCCGATGGCAGCCTTGAGCTCGCCAACCTTGTCCACCTGCTCCCAGGTGAAGTCGGGGTCCTCCCGGCCGAAGTGCCCGTATGCTGCAGTCTTGGCGTAAATAGGCCTCAACAAATCCAGTTCATCGATGATGGCGGCAGGCCGCAGGTCGAAGACCTTGCGCACGGCCTCCTGGATCTGCTCCCGAGTGACACCCTGCTCGGTGCCGTAGGTCTCAACGTTGACGCTGACCGGATCGGCCACGCCAATGGCATAGGCCACCTGGACCTCGACCTTGTGCGCCAGTCCAGCGGCCACGATATTCTTAGCCACCCAACGCGCTGCGTAGGCAGCGGACCGGTCTACCTTGCTGGGATCCTTGCCGGAGAAGGCACCGCCTCCGTGATGGGCCGCACCACCATAGGTGTCCACGATGATCTTGCGTCCGGTCAGTCCTGCGTCAGCCGCAGGGCCACCTAGAATAAAGGAACCGGTCGGATTGACCAGCACCCGGTAGCCCTGGTGCTCGACGGCCTTGCCGCAGACGCGATCCAGCACGGGCGTAATGACGTGCTCCATCAACTGCTCCTGCAGCCAGTCGCGCCCAACCTCGGGATCGTGCTGGGTGGAGATGAGGACCGTGTCCACCCGACGAGGACGGTCATCCTCATCGTATTCGATGGTGACCTGAGTTTTGCCGTCAGGCCGCAAGTGGGGAATGATCCCCTCCTTGCGCACCTGTGCCAGCCGGAAGGCCAGCTGATGGGCCAGGTATATGGGCAGAGGCATGAGTGTGTCGGTTTCATCGCATGCGTACCCAAACATGACTCCCTGGTCGCCGGCCCCCTGGGACTGGTAACGCTCCTCACGGGTGGCGGCGTTCTCCTGGCTGGCCGACAGCCGCTCCACGCCCTGGTTGATTTCCCTGCTCTGCTCGCTCAGAGCCACGGTCACGCCGCAGGAATCCGCATCCAGACCAATATCTGAGGAGGTGTAGCCGATTCTGCGCAGCACTGACCGGACCTGGGACTGAATGTCCGTGTAGCCTTGGGATGAAACTTCTCC
>NZ_JBVPQK010000375.1:0-2523 GCF_058197115.1 Bifidobacterium sp. POST2/T3 (B1) | reverse complement strand
GGAGAAGTTTCATCCCAAGGCTACACGGACATTCAGTCCCAGGTCCGGTCAGTGCTGCGCAGAATCGGCTACACCTCATCCGATATTGGACTGGATGCGGATTCCTGCGGCGTGACCGTGGCTCTGAGCGAGCAGAGCAAGGAAATCAACCAGGGTGTGGAACGGCTGTCGGCCAGCCAGGAGAGCGCTGCCACCCGTGAGGAGCGTTACCAGTCCCAGGGGGCCGGTGACCAGGGAGTCATGTTCGGGTACGCCTGCGATGAAACCGATACACTCATGCCCCTGCCCATATATCTGGCCCACCAGCTGGCCTTCCGGCTGGCACAGGTGCGCAAGGAGGGGATCATCCCCCATCTGCGGCCCGACGGCAAGACCCAGGTCACCATCGAATATGATCAGGATGACCGCCCCCGCCGGGTGGACACGGTCCTTATTTCCACCCAGCACGATCCTGAGGTTGGGCGTGACTGGCTGCAGGAGCAGTTGATGGAGCACGTCATTACGCCCGTGCTGGATCGCGTCTGCGGCAAGGCCGTCGAGCACCAGGGCTACCGGGTGCTGGTCAATCCGACCGGTTCCTTTATTCTGGGTGGCCCTGCGGCTGACGCAGGACTGACCGGACGCAAGATCATCGTGGACACCTATGGTGGTGCGGCCCATCATGGAGGTGGTGCCTTCTCCGGGAAGGATCCTAGCAAGGTAGACCGGTCCGCGGCCTATGCAGCGCGTTGGGTGGCTAAGAACATCGTGGCCGCTGGACTGGCGCACAAGGTCGAGGTCCAGGTGGCCTATGCCATTGGCGTGGCCGATCCGGTCAGCGTCAATGTGGAAACCTATGGCACTGAGCAGCGGGTCAGCCGGGAGCAGATCCAGGAGGCCGTGCGTGAGGTCTTTGACCTGCGGCCTGCAGCTATCATCGATGAGCTGGATCTGTTGAGACCCATCTATGCCAAGACTGCAGCCTATGGGCACTTCGGCCGGGAGGACCCGGATTTCACCTGGGAGCAGGTGGACAAGGTGGGCGAGCTCAAGGCCGCCATCGGCATGACCAGGTAGTAGCTGTTCGTCAAGAGCCACGGCGGGTTTCCAGGTCATCGACTGGGGGAATCCGCCGTGGTTCTCTTAATTGAGAAAGCGAGGGGAGCATCCATGGATTCGCAGGCCGTCAGTCAGCCCGCCCTGGATGGCCTTGCCCCACGCCGTCGTTCGAACAGCAGTCGAAGGAAGCCTCCGCGCCGACCGGCCGATGGACTCCCTGTGGCACGGGTGGTGCTGGACGTGCAGGCCACCCATCTGGGCGGGACCTTCGATTATCTGGTGGATGCCGACCAGGACGATCATGCACAGCCGGGATGCCTGGTTCGCGTCCGTTTCGGGGCGCGCAGGGTCAACGGCATCATCTGGGAACGTGTGACAGACAGCCAGGTTCCCCGTGCCTCCCTGCGTTTCCTGGAGCGGGTGGTGCTGGATCACAGCCTGATCTCACCTTCCCTGCGCGCGGACATCACTGCCATCGCCGGAGCCTATGGGGGCACCGAGGCCAATATTCTGCGTCTGGCCCTCCCCCCTCGAGTGGCGCGCATTGACAAGGAGCAGCAGCTGGTTCCCGGTCAGCCCCGATTGGCTTCCGACCCCGCCTGGGTGGCCGGGCTGGCCCAGCGACACAAGGACCTGAAACAAAGGCTTGATCCGGGCTATCAGGGGTTGGAGAATCTGGACCAATCGCTGGAAGACGATGCCTTCGCCTCCTTTTTGGCTGACATTCTGCCTGGCATGGACCAGGCCGCCCTGCTGGCTGCCAGGGTGCTGATAGCAGCCCTGCTGGCCGGCAGATCGGCGGTTATGGTGCTGCCGGGCACCCGTCAGGTGGTCCACCTGTCCGCAGTCCTCCAGCAACTTGGGTTGCGTCCCTTCGGCCCTTCTGTCACAGCAGGTACTGGCCAACAGGAGGCCCGCGGCTGGTCCGGTGATTTCGCCATTCTGGACAGCGGCATGGCTCCCGCCGAGCGTTACAGGGCCTACCTTGCTCTGGCTTCCGGTCAGGTCCGTTGCGCCATCGGGCTGCGGGCCGCCATGTACGCCCCGGTGGAGGGTCCTGCCCTTTTCGCTCTCATGGACGATGCCAGCTACCAGTACGCCGACGGGATGATGCCATACGCCAACGCCCGCGGGGTGCTGAGGCTGCGGGCACGTGCCCACGGCGGCGTCTTCCTGGCCATGGCCCGTGCCAGAAGCGTGCGTTCCCACTGGGAGAGTCTGCCCGAGGCCAGTGAGGCGGACTCCGGTGTGACCGGTCCAGGCACCGCCTTGACGCTTGATCGGTCTGCAGTGACGACCCTGTTGCCCTGGATCCGTTGGCTGAATCGGGCGGAACTGAGCCATCTGGCCGACCCGACCATGGGCGCCCGGGTTCCCCATACCGCCGTCGCCGTTATCAACAAAGCCCTGGAGCGTGGTCCGGTTCTGCTGTCCATCCCTCAGGACGGCATATTCGAAAGCCTGAGTTGCGCTCGCTGCCATCAT
>NZ_JBVPQK010000374.1:0-2532 GCF_058197115.1 Bifidobacterium sp. POST2/T3 (B1) | reverse complement strand
TACAAGGACGATAAATACTTCATGAAGGTGTTCAAACGCAGCACCGGCATCAGCCCCACCCGCTACCGCAGAACCTTTCACCAGCGGCATTTCAACTCCCACTGAACCCGGCCGTAGGGTTAAGCGAAGGGAACAATAGGTGGTTTTTATTGACTCAATGGTCCCCGCCAAAGAGGTTTCGCCCACAAGTCCCATAGGATGAAAACATCAAGGTGATTCCGCGATGAAGGGAGATCCCCCAATGCCTCATACCAATCCACCTCGGGTGATTTTTAGCCAGATGATCGATCCTCGACGCATCGAACTCTACTGGGATCAGGAGGTGAAGGGAGCCGCCGACCCCCGACATTTCCGCCTTTCCCTGGACGGCCATCCCCTGCCGCTGATGGAGAGGACCGACGTGGAGTGGAACCTGCTCAACGTCTATGAACCCATCAAAAAACGGTCCACGCTGATTACCAGGGAACCCTTGGATTTTACTGTTCTGGGGCGTCTGACCATACGGGCGGACTCGGCCATCGTCAACCGCCAAGGCCAGCAGGCCGACCCGGAGGTCGAGATCATGGTCAACAACTGGCACTATCAATACACCCAGTTCACCAACTGCCGTTGCGGCATCCCCATCGAATCTTCGGACGATGTCAAGCACCACACCCGGCTGCTGGCGGCCGACCTGATCGACACCATGCTGTCCTCATCGCCGCAGGTAGCCAAGACCATGATCGCCGAGGGTGCCAGGGTCGCCATCTACGGGCTGCACGAGGACGTCTATGACATACCCGAGCATCGCGGCGGCGCCCAGATCATGGATCGGCCGGTGGAAGGCTATGGAGGCATGATCGGCGACCCGATCACTTCCATCTCCGCCGCCAACATCGAACGCATCACTGAGGGCGTACACCAGACCCGCTACCCCAATGAGTCCATACTGGCCCATGAATTCGGCCACGCCATCCACCTTCTGGGCATCAACCGCCTGGAGGATCAGAGCCTGGCTCACCGAATCCAAGCCGCCTATAGCCATGCACAGGAGACGGGTCTCTGGCCCCGCACCTACTTGATGGGCAACATCGAGGAGTACTTCGCCACTCTGACCTCCATGTGGTTCAACGTCATGGCCGAGAGCGCCAACGACACCTGGGACGGTGTCCGAGGCCCGCTCAACACCAGGAACGAGCTACGCGAATACGACCCGACCGGCTACGCCCTGTTGGCGGACATCTATCCGCAGACCGCACTGCCCTACCCCTGGAACACCAACCCCGTCAACCATGACTACAGCGGGCATATGGACCAGCTGCCCTGAGGGCACCCGCTGTGGCGTTTGGCCTGCAGAAGGTGAGGATCGCGCTCTTGACGTTAACCCGATAGGAAGAGTGGCGGCTAACCAAGTAAATATGGCCAGCATTCGACCGCGAATGATACAAGCCGGCAAATATCGAGTCGGCAAATATTTTGTATACTTAGAGAAAGAGCTAAGCTTGCCTTAGCCAATAACCGCTCTTCTGGGTTATGAGACTTAAATCTAATGAACAATGTTGTGAGCCCTCCCCTACTTGCCTAAGGAGAACTGATGAAGGAGACAAAGGCTTTTGGACAGGCAGACTTTGATCCGGCAGAGGCGCATGAGCGGGATTCCCAGGTATGCGTGGGACGGCTCACGGCATTGCCAGCCCAATTCCGCAGCAGAGCAAGAACAGCTGGGGCTATCTGGGAAAAACGAATAATCGCTCTCGTAGCAGTATTGATGAGTGTGGCCCTGTTCTCGGGTTGCCAGGGATCGAACAGGTCAGAGCCATCAGTGAAACAGGTCTCCAATTATCTTTCATCGTTGACAAAGTACAACGTTTCTGGTGACGGCAGTGTCAAAACCATCTCTGCGAACAAATCGGGAACCCTGTATGTACTGGCACAGCGAGCCGACCTCAAGCGGACTGATGCCGCGCAATGCAAGGTGAACGGGCAAGCCATGCAGCGTTCTTCTTCTGACATAAATTACCCAGCAGGTGACGGAAAGAATTTCTTCCCATTCGCACAAATCGAGATCGCGCAAGGCAACCCACACAAGCTCTCTTGCAACCAACCGAGTGGGACCAAATTAATTGCATTGCTCGACCCGCATATCCGAAACTTATGAAGGCTAGGCCAACGAGCAATCGAGCAGCAGGAAGTTGACCGAAAGCAGCTACAAGTAAAACAGCAAACGTGCGTCCCATTCTGCCTGCCGTCCGGAGCCTCCAAAGTCGTGGAACAGTAAGCAACGAAACCCGATATTCATCAACCTTCACAACCCAAATATTGCCGTTAAGAAGCCCCACTGCAGCTATAGCCTGAGTGCTACAAGGCCAGGTGTGATAAAGTTGTTTCAGATTGTCGGGATTGTACCTGGCCTACGGCTGGCTTGAAAGATGGGGATATCCGATAGCTTGGCCGCTGTTCCTGGGGGAAGGGGATTGTAATTAGCATGCGTCAGCATTCGTACACAATAGGTAGACCAGCTATGGCCGTCAGTATTCTGCTCGCCATAATCCT
>NZ_JBVPQK010000373.1:0-2534 GCF_058197115.1 Bifidobacterium sp. POST2/T3 (B1) | reverse complement strand
AGGATTATGGCGAGCAGAATACTGACGGCCATAGCTGGTCTACCTATTGTGTACGAATGCTGACGCATGCTAATTACGATCCCCTTCCCCCAGGAACAGCGGCCAAGCTATCGGATACCCCCATCTTTCAGGCCAGCCGTAGGCCAGGTACAGTCCCGACAATCTGAAACAACTTTATCACACCCGGCTTTATAACACCCAGGTTATGACTGGACGGCGGCTTCTTAACGACAATATTCGGGTTGTGAAGGTTGTTGAATATGGGGTTTCGTTGCTTTCTGTTCCACGACCTCGGAGGCTCCGGACGGCAGGCAGAATGGGTCGCACGTTTGCTGTTTTATACGTAGCTTCTTTCGGTAAACTTCCTGCAGCTCGATTGCATCGTTGGTCCAGCCTCTATAAGTTTCGGATATGCGGGTCGAGCAATGCAATTAATTTGGTCCCACTCGGTTGGTTGCAAGAGAGCTTGTGTGGGTTGCCTTGCGCGATCTCGATTTGTGCGAATGGGAAGAAATTCTTTCCGTCACCGGCTGGGTAATTTATGTCAGAAGAAGAACGCTGCATGGCTTGCCCGTTCACCTTGCATTGCGCAGCTTCAGCCCGCTTATGGTCGGCTCGCTGTGCCAGTACATACAGGGTTCCCGATTTGTTCGCAGAGATGGTCTTGACACTGCCATCACCAGAAACGTTGTACTTTGTCAACGATGAAAGATAATTGGAGACCTGTTTTACTGATGGCTCTGACCTATTCGATCCCTGGCAACCCGAGAACAGGGCCACACTCATCAATACTGCTACGAGAGCGATTATTTGTTTTTTCCAGATAGCCCCAGCTGTTCTTGCTTTGCTGCGGAATTGGGCTGGCAATGCCGTGAGCCGTCCCACGCGTACCCGGGAATCCCGCTCATGCGCCTCTGCCGGATCAAAGTCTGTCTGTCCAAAAGCCTTTGTCTCCTTCATCAGTTCTCCTTACGCAGGTGGTGGAGGGTTCACAACATTGTTCATTAGATTTAAGTCTCATAACCCAGAAGAGCGGTTATTAGCTGAAGCAAGTTTATCTCTTTCTCTAAGTATACAAAATACTTGCCGACTCGATATTTGCCGACTTGTATCATTCGCGGTCGAATGCTGGCCGTATTTACCTGGTTAGCAACCACTCTTCCTGTTAATCGGGTTAGCATCACGCGCGATTCTCACTGTCTGCAGACCCGAAGTCGCAGCGGGTGCTCTCAGGGTAGCTGGTCCATATGCCCGCTGTAGTCATGGTTGACCGGGTTGGTGTTCCAGGGGTAGGGCAGTGCGGTCTGCGGATAGATGTCCGCCAGCAGGTCGTAGCCGGTCGGATCGTATTCGCGTAGCTCGTTCCTGGTGTTGAGCGGGCCCCGGACGCCGTCCCAGTTGTCGTCGGCGCTCTCAGCCATGACGTTGAACCACATGGAGGTCAGGGTGGCGAAGTACTCCTCGATGTTGCCCATCAAGTAGGTGTGGGGCCAGAGACCCGTCTCCTGTGCATGGCTGTAGGCGGCTTGGATTCGATGGGCCAGGCTCTGATCCTCAAGGCGGTTGATGCCCAGCAGGTGGATGGCGTGGCCGAATTCATGGGCCAGTATGGACTCATTGGGGTAGCGGGTCTGGTGTACGCCCTCGGTGATGCGTTCGATGTTGGCGGCGGAAATGGAAGTGATCGGGTCATCGATCATGCCTCCATAACCTTCAACTGGCCGATCCATGATCTGAGCGCCGCCGCGATGCTCGGGTATGTCATAGACGTCCTCGTGCAGCCCGTAGATGGCGACCCTGGCACCCTCGGCGATCATGGTCTTGGCTACCTGCGGCGATGCGGACAGCATGGTGTCGATCAGGTCGGCCGCCAGCAGTCGGGTGTGGTGCTTGACGTCGTCCGATGATTCGATGGGGATGCCGCAGCGGCAATTGGTGAACTGGGTGTACTGATAGTGCCAGTTGTTGACCACGATCTCGACCTCCGGGTCGGCATGCTGGCCTTGTCGGTTGACGATGGCCGCGTCCGCCCGTATGATCAGGCGTCCCAGAACAGTGAAATCCAAGGGTTCCCTGGTGATCAGCGTGGACCGTTTTTTGATGGGTTCATAGACGTTGAGCAGGTTCCACTCCACGTCGGTCCTCTCCATCAGCGGCAGGGGATGCCCGTCCAGGGAAAGCCGGAAGTGCCGGGGATCGGCGGCTCCTTTCACCTCCTGGTCCCAGTAGAGTTCGATGCGTCGAGAATCGATCATCTGGCTGAAAATCACCCGGGGTGGATTGGTATGAGGCATTGGGGATCTCCCTTCATTGCGGAATCACCTTGTTGTTTTCATCCTATGGGACTTGTGGGCGAAACCTCTTTGGCGGGGACCATTGCGTCAATAAAAACCACCTATTGTTCCCTTCGCTCGACCCTTTGGTCGGTTTCAGTGGGAGTTGAAGTGGCGCTGGTGGAAGGTTCTGCGGTAGCGGGTGGGGCTGATGCCGGTGCTGCGTTTGAACACCTTCATGAAGTATTTATCGTCCTTGTA
>NZ_JBVPQK010000372.1:0-2557 GCF_058197115.1 Bifidobacterium sp. POST2/T3 (B1) | reverse complement strand
CTGACCACGGCCATCAGCGTCCCAGTCATCGCCCCGGGCGAGACCTTGGGCAGCTACCGGCAGAAGCTGACCAACAGCGGTGTCAGCGCCGACAGAATCACTTCTGTCGGCAAGGACACGGACAAGGTGACCGCTGTAAGTCCCGGAGCCGGCAGCAAGGTGGACGACAACACCCCCATAACTGTGACCACCGTCAGCTCCACCAACTGATCGTATGACCCGGCGGCCACAGCATTGCCGCCGGGTCATATAGTTGGGTCATAAAGAGCCAGGCAGAGTGAATACGGGATGAATTAGAGCGATGGCTATTAGTCCGCGTCATTAGGCTGAGAACCGAGACTTTCGGTCACAAACATCAGTCATGACTTCTGCTGACAGACCAGAGCTCCAAGCGTTAACCGCCAGGACCCATCAGCCAATCCATAACGGTTGACCCATAACTGCCGGACTGGCCGCTTGCCAAGTCGCGTCGCCAGATTGCGACAAACCCGCATTGACTTGCAGCACTGCGTCATCAGGACCATGGCCGCTGGAGAGACGTAGACAAGACCTTTGCCTCTGCCTTTGCCTTTGGCAATTACTTCTGACAGTCGGCAAGACATGACTATCAATAAGCGGCGGGGTCGCAGAATCACACTGGATCCTGCGGCCCCGCCGCTTTTCCACGCCGCCTAGATCAGAAAGCGGAGTAGTTGGATATCTGTCTGAGCCAGGGCACGTTGCTGGCCAGCCATGGGAAGCCCCATTCCATCAAGGCACAGGTCAGAGCCAGCAGGAGCAGAATCAGCAGAAGCCAGCGAATCGGAGCTATGCCGGACTGGTGCCGCAGCAGCCAGCCGTAGAGGCTGATCATGGGCTGTGGCTTCTCGCCCTTGCGAATCTGCCGCAGCAAGGGGTAACGCCATGCAACCAGGGCCGCCAGGTAGATGATCAGATAGGCTGCTACCAAAACCAGGAAGACCGGTTGCAGGGAACCCACCCTGGCTATGACCGAGCCCTTGTCGTCTGCAAAGGCCACCTTGCTGCCTCTATCACCAAGCAGTTCCTTAGGCACCCCGTCGGACACCTTGGCCCAGTAGCCGAATTCGCCCCAGCTGATCCAGCGGTGGGTGGCCGTGGTGTACTTGGGCTCACAGGTGGTCAGTGTAATCATGCGCCGATCTGGAGCCTCGTTGGGCGAATAAGGGTTGGGGGCGATGACGCTGACCTCGTTGGCAGCCACGATCTTGTAGCGGGTGTAGTGGTAGACGTACCAGTAATCCTTGGTGCGCAGGACGATGGCATCGCCCACACGCAGCTGGTCCACATGGCCCAGCGGCTCACCATAGCCGGCGCGGTGTCCAGCAATAGCCATGTTGCCCAGCTCGCCCGGCATCTGCGTGTTGGAGTAGTGCCCCAGTCCCGCGTAGGCCAGATCCCTGGGCGACGTGCCCTGAACCACGTTGCGCTCCCAGCGCTGTCCAAAACGGGGGATGTAGATCTGGGCCATCAGATCGCCCTCTGAGGCGTGTTCGGGCTGTACCGGCGGCATTCCGCTCTGAGGCTTGGCCACCTTTCGGGTATCTCCCGATCCCGGGTCGCTCCAAGCGGTCGAGGCACGGGTCTCCAACTGCTGATGCTCGGACTGCACACCGGTCCACCAAAGCTGCCAAACCACGTAGAGGGCACAGATGACGGCCAGCGTCATCAGCAGCTCCCCCACGATTTCTGCTATCCCAACCGGCCACTTTCGTCGCTTATCGGCAGGTTTATCAACCGACATCCAGTCATTCTCCGAGTCTTCTGTCGTCATTTACCGTGCCTTCTCATCTAGAGATGCATACTGGAGTGGCTGCAGGACAGCCGTCGTCTCAGGGAATCTCAGATTGCCCGAAGATTCGACATTCCATCCCAGACCTACCGTATTCACGTACTCCTTGTAAATCTGGATGGATGGCGAAGCATTCAGGGACTTGGTCATCCGATCGACTGGTCCTATGGCCGAAATTTTATATGGCGGCGAGTACTTTCGACCGTGCAGCAGCAGCACATTGCCCACGCATCGCACGGCCGTGGTGGGCAGGACACGCTGGTCCTGAATCCTCATGGACTCGGCTCCCCCGGCCCAGAGCGCGTTGACCACACTCTCCACATCCTGCTGGTGGATGACGTAATCATTGATGTTGGCCGTCGATCCGTCGGACCCCACCTTCTGCTTCCAGAGCGGGGAATCATCGAGGGTTACCGTCAGTCCCGGCCCTTGGACGGCCTTGAGCACCGTGCCCGAACCGGGGTCCTCACGGGCCTGGTCCGAGTTGCCCTTGTCGTCGTCGGTGATGGTCTTCAGAGCGTTGATCTGCGAGCTCATGTCATTGATGTCCTTGCGCAGCTCCGCAGCCTTGTTCTCGCGCTCTTCCACCAGCCCGGCCGTATCCGAGGTGACCGTGACCGTCCTGTTGACACGGATATTGGTGGTCAGCATGTACCCGACCAGGGCCAGCACCACAGCCACGGACAATGTGCCGACCAGGGACCTGCGCGCTCCGTGCCGTCCCGTCCGTCTGGTCATAGGCATACC
>NZ_JBVPQK010000371.1:0-2558 GCF_058197115.1 Bifidobacterium sp. POST2/T3 (B1) | reverse complement strand
AGGTACAGCCCTGAGCCGCGGTCTGTGATTCTCACTGTACCGAATGTCATCAGCCTGCTCCGTATCCTATCCATACCCCTTATTGCCTACCTGGTGGCCAATCGGCACCTGATCATCTCTCTGGTGGTCATGCTGATTTCGGCCCTGTCAGACGGTGTGGACGGAATTATTGCTCGCAGGTTCAACCAGGTCAGCAAGCTGGGCCAGATTCTAGACCCTGTGGCTGATCGCCTGCTCATTCTCTGTTCGGTTCTGGCTCTGAGCATCGCATCCATACTCCCTTGGTGGCTTCTGGCCCTGGTCGGGGCCCGGGACGTGCTCATGGGTCTGCTGGTTCTGGCGCTGGCTCAGCACAACTATGGCCCTCTGCCGGTTCACTTCGCGGGCAAGACCGGCACAGCCGTACTCATGCTGGCCATACCGGCCCTGATCTTTGCGGATGTGGGTACTTCAGCCTTCTTCCGCTTCTTCCATCTGGTGGCCCTGGCGGCCGTCATTTGGGGGGTGGGCCTCTATTGGCTGGCAGGGCTGATATACGCACGTCAAGGTATCGGACTGCTTCGTCAGGACCGCCATCATGACTGAACCGCAGAGAGTGCCTGAATCCTTCCCTGTGCCGCCCGACCGTGCCCTGATTCACCGCCGGGCGGCTTTTTCACATTCCAGTGCTGGTCTGCAACGCCACTATGTTGATGAAGAGAGCTCTGAGCCCTCCCAGGAGTCCATTCGTCGACGCATGGCCGATGAGTCCTTGAGGCTGATCGATGATCTGACCAACCGTCCCATGGATCCTATGTTCGAGGACGCCCGCCTGTTGCCTGCTGAGCGCAGGTCACCGCTGAGCGTCTGGGTCAACAGGATCCTGGTCTTCGTCATTTGTGTGCTGGTTGGTTTGGCTGGCACGGGCATAGTGCAGGTGCTGCACCGGGACCCGCGTCAGAAGGTACGTGAAAAGCTGATCTCTCAGGTAGAGGTGGTCAGCAAACGTGCCGATGACCTCAACGGCCAGATTTCGGATCTCAACGGAAATATCGACACGCTTTCGGGTCAAGTTGGCGGTCAAGGGCAGAACGGCACCCAAACCGCCGATGATCTGACCAACGGTACCAGTAAGGTACAAGGTCAAGGCATCGTTATCACCCTGGCTAACCCTATTGCCTCCAAGGATGCCCGAGACAATACGGATCAGATTAAATTGGTCACCGACCAGGATCTGCAGTGGTTTCTGACCAAGCTCTGGTCTGCGGGAGCCGAGGCCATTGCCATCAACGGCAATAGAATAGGAACACAGACATCAGTGCGCACGGCCGGTCAGACCATCCTGGTGGGTACCGCCTCCATCGAGGCACCCTACAAGATTGAGGCCATAGGCGACCAGGGTGCGCTGTCTGATCTGATGTCTCGCAGCGATCTGCAGAGCCGCCTGCGTGATCTGAAGGATGCGAACATAACCGTCAATGTGAACAAGCAGCGGCGCCTGAACTTGAATGCAGTCGGTCTGCCCAATCTGTCCTATGCCGGAAGGAGTCATTGACATGTCGGCAATTCTAGGCCTGATCCTAGGCGTGGTGGCGGGCATCTTCCTCAAGCCCGACATTCCCATCGTCTTGCAGCCCTACCTGCCCATTATGGTGGTGGCGGCCCTGGATGCATTGATGGGCGCAGTCCGTTCCTACTTCGAGCGCAGCTTCTCAGATCGGGTCTTCGTAGTCTCCTTCATCTCCAATGTGATCACCGCCACGCTTCTGGTCTTCCTGGGCAATCAGCTGGGTGTGGGCTCTCAGCTGTCCACAGCTGTCATTGTGGTCCTAGGTATTCGCATCTTCTCCAACGTCTCCGCTATTCGACGGTTCATTTTCAAGGGGTGAGCATATGAGACACACCCTCAGGAAAAAGCGCGATGAACGAATGCCCGAGAGCATTCCGCCTAGGCGGCCTGGACGGGTCAGGGCTCCATCCGACGATACACAGACTGGTGCTTTCCCTGTGGTTCGTCGGCGGCCTCTGCGCACACTCAACTCCAACGCCACCAGGGTCAGGCTGGTCACCAGCGTCCTAGTGGCCCTTATGTGCGCCCTGCTGGGCTTTGGATATGCCGTCCAGGTGCGTAACAATCAGTCCTCCTATCAGAGCCTGTCCGAGGAAGAGCTGGTGCGGGTGCTGGACGAGACCAGCAACCAGGTCGATAAGCTGGAGGAGCGTAAGAGCCAGCTCAACCAGCAGCTGACCTCTATCAAGTCCGCTGCTGACAAGCAAAAGGAGGCCGCCCGCATCGCCCAGCAGAACGAGCAGAGCAGTGGCATCCTGTCCGGACGGCTGCCAGCCCAGGGCAGGGGAGTAGTGGTGACGGTCACCGAGGACAGCGACCGTGTGGATGCCTCGACTATGTTCAACCTGATCGAGGAGCTACGCAATGCAGGGGCTGAGGTCATATCTTTCAACGATGTCCGGGTGGTCACCAACACCTATCTGCTGGATACGCGCACCGGCCTGCAGTGCGACCACTCCAAGCTGCAAAGCCCCTATGTCGTCAAGGCCATCGGGGACCCGGACAGCCT
>NZ_JBVPQK010000370.1:0-2558 GCF_058197115.1 Bifidobacterium sp. POST2/T3 (B1) | reverse complement strand
AAGCTGGGTCTGGTCGACAACGTGCGGCGGGCCAACATCTACGAGTCCGGCTACCAGTTCTGCAAGGCCGGTCAGCCCGTGGACAAGGAAGAGTGGCTGATGAACCCTCAGACGGTCAACGCCTACTACGAGCCCACCCTGAATGTCATCGTCTTCCCCGCAGCCATCCTGCAGCCGCCCTTCTTCGATCCAGACGCCGACGATGCCGTCAACTACGGAGGCATTGGATCGGTCATCGGTCACGAAATCGGCCACGGATTCGACGACCAGGGCTCCAAGTACGACGGTGACGGACGTCTGCAGGACTGGTGGACCCCGCAGGACCGTGAAAACTTCGAACAACGGACCAAAGCACTTATTAAGCAGTACAACGGATTTGTCCCCCAGCAACTTGCCGAGAAGTATGCCGACAAGCCCGAGCAAGCACCTCATGTCAATGGAGCGTTGACCATTGGCGAGAACATTGGGGACCTGGGAGGCGTCAACATCGCCATCAAGGCCTATGCCATCTCCTTGCAGAAGAAGGAGGGCGCCCCGGTCGGGACAGACGATGCGGCTTTGGACCAGGCACTGGCCTCGGCTCCGGTCATGGACGGCTACACCGGCCTGCAGCGGTTCTTCCTGTCCTACGCCTCCATCTGGAGGACCAAGAACAGGGATCAGCTGGCCGAACAGTATCTGCAGATCGATCCTCACTCCCCTGCTGAATTCCGTACCAACGGCATCGTTAGGAACGTGGATCGCTTCTATCAGGCCTTCGGAGTCACAGCCGACGACGGCATGTGGCTGGAACCCGAAGCACGGGTCAAGATCTGGTAAACCTGTTCTGATTAAAACCGTTGGTTGACGATTTTAATCAGCCTAATGATCAAGGCGGGAGGCCGACGAGAATCAGTCGGTCTCCCGCTTTCGTTTTGCTTGGCCGGAGCAACCTTTGTTTATCCAGCATTGGCAGCCTCCACGGATACTTCCTCCGGCGCAGATGAGGCAGGTGATGCAGAGGCTGTTTCGGACGGTGAAGATGCCAGCGGTGTGGTCCAAGGATCCGGACCGGCAGCCCCCTCATCAATAGACGCAGAACTCGATCGGATCCTAGTGAAGGTATCCTGTCCACGTGCTAAGTCGTGACCAATGCCATCCGCAATCAAAACCAGACTGCTATGCGGCTGGCCGTCAGTGGTCCACTCCTCCGTCACCAAGGATCCCGTCACCATGACTGGATCACCCTTGTGCAGACAAGCCAAGGCATTGACCGCCAAAGTCCTGAAGGCCTTGACCGTCAGCCAGGTGGTGGATTTTCGTTTCCACACCCCAGCCGCAGCATCGTAATAGGCCGGCGTAGAGCCCAACCTGAAGGAGCAGACCGGCGTAGACCCCGGCTGTCCCAGACGAGTTGGCTGAGTCCCCATAAAGCCGAAGACGGTCGTTTTTATTTCGTTGATAGACATACCGGCACCTCTCTGTCGATGTTATGAATCCGATGCTGTAAATCTGCCGGCCGATTCCTGCTCGCGCGGCAATGAGGCCGTTCGACGGAGGATCCCGGACCGGAACGCGGATAATCGGAGCGGGGGAAGGTACTGGCCCCGGCCAGAAACCCTCCATCGAACGGTGAATCTATCGTGCCTCCACCCACGTCTCCGCACCTGACCCGCAGACCATTGTGGTCGAACGAGCCCGGCTTGTTTCGCGAGGTGGACAACCCTGCCCATGGCTGGTTTGGCAATGTCCCTTTCAGCACCCAGGGCAATCGAGCATTGGTCCTGGGCTAAACTGTGAGAGCAGATACATCGGTACGGTTTGGAAGGACCCGCAGTCATGGTTCACACGCTGGTCAGTTGGAATATCGATTCGCTCAACGCCGCCCTGCTGGGCAAGAGCAGCCGCAGCGCCCTCTCCCTGAAAGTGGTGGAGACCATACGGAATCTGGATCCTGATGTCGTAGCCATCCAGGAAACCAAACTCAACGGAGATCAGAAGAAATCCGCAGGCATCCTTAAGGCACTCATGCGATACTTCCCCGATTACCAGGAGGTGGACCGCCGCTCCGAGCCCCCGGCCCGCACAGGCTACGCAGGCACGCTCATGCTCTACCGCAAGAGCCTGCCGGAACCTACCGTGACGCAACCCCGCATCGGCGCTCCGGACACCATGGATGACGAGGGCCGCATGCTCACTCTGGAGTTCCCGGACTGCTTCGTCACCACGGTCTACACCCCCAATTCAGGATCGGGACTGGTCAGGCTCAAGACGCGCGGCGTCTGGGATGATTGCTACCGTCGCTACCTGCAGGAACTGGATGCCCGCAAACCGGTCCTGGCCTGTGGCGACTTCAACGTGGCCCACGAGGAGATCGACATTGCCAACCCGGCCTCCAACCACCATTCCGCCGGCTTCACCGATCAGGAACGCGAGAAGTTCGGCCTTCTGCTGGATGCAGGCTTCACCGACACCTTCCGGAAAATTCATGGCGATGCCGCCGGCTTCTACGACGATCACCGCAGCGTCTACACCTGGTTCGCACAGCGTGCCCCAAAGAGCAAGATCAACAACTCCGG
>NZ_JBVPQK010000369.1:0-2558 GCF_058197115.1 Bifidobacterium sp. POST2/T3 (B1) | reverse complement strand
AGGTACAGCCCTGAGCCGCGGTCTGTGATTCTCACTGTACCGAATGTCATCAGCCTGCTCCGTATCCTATCCATACCACTTATTGCCTACCTGGTGGCCAATCGGCACCTGATCATCTCTCTGGTGGTCATGCTGATTTCGGCCCTGTCAGATGGGGTGGACGGAATCATTGCCCGCAGGTTCAACCAGGTCAGCAAGCTGGGGCAGATCCTGGATCCGGTTGCCGATCGTCTACTCATTCTCTGCTCCGTCCTTGCCCTGAGTATTGCCTCGATCCTGCCCTGGTGGCTTCTGGCCCTGGTCGGGGCCCGGGACGTGCTCATGGGTCTGCTGGTTCTGGTGCTGGCTCAGCACAACTATGGTCCTCTGCCTGTTCACTTCGCGGGCAAGACTGGCACAGCCGTACTCATGCTGGCCATACCGGCCCTGATCTTCGCGGATGTGGGTACTTCACCCTTCTTCCGCTTCTTTCATCTGGTGGCCCTGGCAGCCGTCATTTGGGGGGTGGGCCTCTATTGGCTGGCAGGGCTGATATACGCACGTCAAGGCATCGGACTGATTCGTCAGGACCGCCATCATGACTGAACCGCAGAGGATGCCTGAATCCTTCCCCGTGCCGCCCGACCGTGCCCTGATTCACCGCCGGACGGCTTTTTCGCATTCCACTTCTGGTCTGGAACGCCACTATGTTGATGAAGAGAGCTCTGAGCCCTCACAGGAGTCCATTCGTCGGCGCATGGCCGATGAGTCCTTGAGGCTGATAGACGATCTGACCAACCGCCCCATGGATCCTATGTTCGAGGATGCCCGCCTGCTGCCTGCTGAACGCAGATCACCGCTGAGCGTCTGGGTCAACAGGATCCTGGTCTTTGTCATCTGTGTGCTGGTTGGTTTGGCTGGCACGGGCATAGTGCAGGTGCTGCACCGGGACCCGCGTCAGAAGGTACGTGAAAAGCTGATCTCCCAAGTGGAGGTGGTCAGCAAACGTGCCAATGACCTCAACGGTCAGATTTCAGACCTCAACGGAAATATCGACACGCTTTCGGGTCAAGTTGGCGGCCAAGGCCAGAGCAGCACCCAGACCGCTGACGATCTGACCAACGGTACCAGCAAGGTGCAGGGCCAAGGCATCGTTATCACCCTGGCCAACCCCATTGCCTCCAAGGATGTCCGGGACAATGCGGATCAGATCAAATTGGTCACCGACCAGGACCTGCAGTGGTTTCTGACCAAGCTCTGGTCTGCGGGTGCCGAGGCCATTGCCATCAACGGCAATAGAATAGGAACACAGACATCAGTGCGCACGGCCGGTCAGACCATCCTGGTGGGGACCGCTTCCGTTGAGGCCCCCTACAAGATTGAGGCCATAGGCGACCAGGGTGCACTGTCTGATCTGATGTCTCGCAGCGATCTGAAGAGCCGCCTGCGTGACCTGAAGAATGCGAACATTACCGTCAATGTAAACAAGCAGCGGCGCCTGAACCTGAATGCAGTCGGTCTGCCCAATCTGTCCTATGCCGGAAGGAGTCATTGACATGTCGGCAATTCTCGGCCTGATCCTAGGCGTGGTGGCGGGCATCTTCCTCAAGCCCGACATTCCCATCGTCCTGCAGCCCTACCTGCCCATTATGGTGGTGGCGGCCTTGGATGCATTGATGGGCGCAGTCCGTTCCTACTTCGAGCGCAGCTTCTCGGATCGGGTCTTCGTGGTCTCCTTCATCTCCAATGTGATTACCGCCACACTTCTGGTCTTCCTGGGCAATCAGCTGGGTGTGGGCTCTCAGCTGTCCACAGCCGTCATTGTGGTCCTGGGCATTCGCATCTTCTCCAACGTCTCCGCTATTCGACGGTTCATTTTCAAGGGGTGAGCATATGAGACACACCCTCAGGAAGAAACGCGATGAACAGATGCCCGAAAGCATTCCACCCAGGCGGCCTGGGCGGGTCAGGGCTCCATCCGACGATACGCAGACCGGTGCTTTCCCGGTGGTTCGTCGGCGGCCTCTGCGCACACTCAACTCCAACGCCACCAGGGTCAGGTTGGTCACCAGCGTCTTGGTGGCCCTTATGTGCGCCCTGCTAGGCTTCGGATACGCCGTTCAAGTGCGCAATAACCAGTCCTCCTACCAGAGCCTATCGGAGGAAGAGCTTGTGCGGGTGCTGGACGAGACCAGCAACCAGGTCGATAAGCTGGAGGAGCGCAAGAGCCAACTCAACCAGCAGCTGACTTCTATCAAGTCCGCCGCTGACAAGCAAAAGGAGGCCGCCCGCATCGCCCAGCAGAACGAACAGAGCAGCGGCATCCTCTCCGGACGGCTGCCGGCCCAGGGCAGGGGAGTGGTGGTGAGGGTCACCGAGGAAAGCGACCGAGTGGATGCCTCGACTATGTTCAACCTGATCGAGGAGCTGCGCAATGCAGGAGCCGAGGTCATATCCTTCAACGATGTCAGGGTGGTCACCAACACCTATCTGCTGGATACCCGCACCGGCCTGCAGTGCGACCACTCCAAGCTGCAAAGCCCCTATGTCGTCAAGGCCATCGGGGACCCGGACAGCCT
>NZ_JBVPQK010000368.1:0-2600 GCF_058197115.1 Bifidobacterium sp. POST2/T3 (B1) | reverse complement strand
ATGAGCCGCTACACCAACGACACGGATACCCTCCGCCAGGCCATCTCCCAGTCCTTCCCGCAGATGGTCTCCTCGGTGCTGTCCGCCCTGGCAGCCCTGATCTCCATGCTCTGGCTCTCCATTCCCTTCACCGTCCTGACCCTGGTCTTCGCGGCGGTCCTGATTGTGGTGGTCCGGGTTCTGGTCACCCGAAGCGGCCGATACTTCGTTCACCAGCAGCGCTATCTGGGCCAGGTGAACGCCTTCGTTGAAGAGGCCGTCAACGGGCAGAAGGTCATCAAGGTCTTCAACCACGAGAATGCCACCGCCAAGGTCTTCGAGGCTCGGAATGAGGAGCTCTTCCAGGCCTCGGCCCAGGCCAATACCTATGGCAACGTCACCATGCCGGTCGTGGGCAACATGGGCTACCTGCTCTATGTCATCCTGGCCATCGTGGGCGGGCTGGCCGGCATCGCGGGCATGGGCAACGTAGGACTGACCGGGGCAGGGCCGCTGACCCTGGGAACCATCGTCTCCCTTCTGACTCTATCCCGCTCCTTCATCAACCCCATCGGCCAGGTCTCCATGCAGTTCAACATGGTCATGATGGCCCTGGCCGGCGCCTCGCGTATCTTCGACCTGATGGACCAGCCTGTTGAATCAGACCAAGGTACGGTCAGATTGGTCAGCGTCGAACTGGCCTCGGACGGCCGGACCATGACCCCAGTCGACCACGAAACAGGGCACTGGGCCTGGAAGCGCGAGGCCGACGACGATGGCAGGCGCTCGCTGGAGGCCGCCATGAAGCTTCCCGGCGATGCCCGAGATGTGGCCCTGAAGGCCAAGGATCAGGCAATCACCTCGCCTGACGGACGATACACCCTCCTCCAAGGGGATGTGCGATTCACCGACGTCAGCTTCGGATATGACCCGAGCCAGCCTGTCCTGCACGACATCACCTGGTTCGCCAAGCCCGGGCAGAAGGTGGCGCTGGTCGGCGCCACTGGTGCCGGCAAGACCACGATCACCAACCTGATCAACCGTTTCTACGACATCCAGCAGGGGCAGATCCTCTATGACGGGATCGATGTGAAGAACATCCGCAAGCCTGACCTCCGCCGTTCCCTGGGCATCGTCCTTCAGGATGTCAACCTCTTCACCGGCACAGTCCTGGACAACATCCGCTACGGACGTTTGGATGCCACTGATCAGGAGTGCATCGAAGCCGCCAGGATGACCAACGCTGACGGCTTCATCCGCATGCTTCCCCAGGGCTACCAGACCGTTCTTGAGGGGGATGGAAGCGGACTGTCCCAGGGTCAGCGCCAGCTGATCTCCATTGCCAGGGCGGCCGTGGCGGATCCTCCGGCCATGATCCTGGACGAAGCCACTTCCTCGATCGACACCAGGACCGAGGAGGTGGTCCAGCAGGGTATGGACGCGTTGATGCGCGGCCGGACGGTCTTCGTCATCGCCCATAGGCTCTCCACGGTTCGCAACTCTGATGTGATCATGGTCCTGGACCATGGGCGAATCATCGAGCGGGGCAATCACGATGAGCTGATAGCCAAGCATGGCGAGTACTACCAGCTCTACACCGGAGCCTTGGAACTGGAGTAGGGCTCTCCAGGATTGCCAAAGGTATGATCCAGCATTAAGCGACGTTAGTGTAGGGGGTCGGTCCGCGATGGGCCGACCCCTTTCCTGTATATGCATTCGACCATTTTCTGCAGTCGTCCCGAGTTCGACAACTGCTGGCGCAGTAGCAATTTTTTAATATTTTTAAACAATTTTTACAGTTCTGAGGGCCAATTCCGACTATAGACTGAGAGCAAATATATACAGTTTTGCTGAGCAGACAAGGGGCTGATGACCATGGGCGTCACAGTAAAGGTCGAAGAGCTTACGATTCCCACTTACGGGATCGGAAAACCGGATAAGAATCCGCAATTTATCGAAAATCGAGTCTATCAGGGCTCTTCGGGACGTGTCTATCCTTACCCGGTCATCGAGACCATCTCGGATGAATGCAAGGATCAGGACTACAAGGCGGTCATCCTGGAGAATGAATACCTGGAGGTGACCGTCCTGCCTGAGCTAGGCGGACGCATTCAGTATGCTCGGGACAAGACCAACGACTATGACTTCGTCTACCGCAATCGGGTCATCAAGCCTGCTCTGGTAGGCCTGACCGGCCCTTGGATCTCCGGGGGCATCGAGTTCAACTGGCCGCAGCACCACCGGCCCAGTACCTTCCTTCCGGTGGACTGTACGCTGAAGGATCTGCCGGACGGGGGCAAGGCGGTGGTCTGCCACGATACCGACCGCATCTACGGCACCCAGGTCACCACCACCATCGCCCTGCATCCCGGGGTCAGCGTCATTGAAATCTCGGCCCGGCTCTACAACGGCACGCCCCTGCCCCAATCCTTCCTCTGGTGGGCCAACCCGGCCGTGGCGGTCAACGAGCACACCAGGACCGTCATGCCACCCGATGTGACTGCAGTCATGGACCACGGCAAACGCGACGTCTCCCGCTATCCGATCGCCACGGGAACCTACTACAAGCACGACTACTCCCAAGGAGTGGACATCAGCCGTTACAAGAATGTGCCGGTACC
>NZ_JBVPQK010000367.1:0-2608 GCF_058197115.1 Bifidobacterium sp. POST2/T3 (B1) | reverse complement strand
ATGCGGTCCATGTCTTCAGGCGAAGAAAACACGATTTCTATTTTCCCGTGCTTTTTAGTGCCCTTGATGGCCACCTTGGTATCAAAGTGGCTTTCCAGATCCTGGCGTACAGGACTGTCAGCCCAGGCGTTTACCCTAGGCTTCTTTGCTTTCTTCTTCGCCTGTCCAGTCTGCAAGGCGACAAGTTCCTCAGTAGATCTTACCGACAGACCTTCAGCAATGATCTTGTCTGCCAGAGTAGTCATAGACTTTTCATCCGGCAAAGTAAGCAAGGCGCGAGCATGCCCAGCTGACAACACACCTGAGCTTACTTTTCTCTGCACACTGGGGGGCAATTTTAACAAGCGAAGTGTGTTCGCGATCTGAGGCCTGGACTTAGAGATTGACTTAGACAAACCGTCCTGAGTCAAGCCGAACTCATCAATCATTTGCTGATAAGCGGCTGCTTCTTCCAACGGATTAAGAGCCACTCTATGGAGATTCTCGAGCAAAGCATCACGCAACATGGTGTCGTCGCTCGTTGTTTTCACAATTGCAGGTATGGTATCCAGACCAGCCAATCGAGTAGCACGCCAACGACGCTCACCCATTATGATCTCATAATGGGTTGTTTGCTGTAGTCCCGCTTCCCTCTGATTTGAAAGCTGATTCGATTGTTCCTCACCGGTCTTAGCGCCAATTGCTCCGGATTTGCTTTCCGCGCCGCCAGCTGAGGTTGTCTTATTTTTGATTGTTCCTGGACGGTCTATAAGAGTTGATCTTCGCACCACTATGGGCTGCAATACGCCAACTTCTTTGATGGAGCGTGAAAGCTCCAACAGTTCGTCTTCATCGAATATTTGTCGCGGTTGCTGAGCATTGGGCCTAATATCGTCCACACGCACTTCAGCCAAGTACCCGCCTTGGACGGGTTTCAGCTCCTCTTGGCTATTGCTCTCCGTCTTATTCGGCTCAGTAGCATTGCCAACAATAGGTGCACGGTTGACGCTTTGCTGAGTCTCTTTTGTTCGATGATCGACAGCCTTACTCGATCCCATCATCGGCAATGTTTCACGTGAAACATTTGTCGTCGTAGGACCAAAGAAAAGATCACTTGGGTGCTCCAAGCTGCTGATGGACGGAACTGACCGACGCTTGGTAGTTCTCTTCGAAGTGGATGTTTCACGTGAAACATCCTCCTTAAGAGACTCGGAAATGCTGACACGCTTTTGTCCCTTGTTGGAACGTTTACTACCGCTCCCAGAAGACTTTGCCGAAGCCGCTAGTTGAGTGCTTGTACTCCCCGAATGCGTAGTACTGCGTTCTCTTTTAGCTCCGTCTTCTTCTGAGGCATCTATATCTTTGCGAAGTCGTCCGTCCGATTCAGCACCCAAGCCCTGAAGGGTGGGCTGCTTGTTGCCGGAATTCGGTACTTTGTTACCTTCCTGACGGCCTTTGTCAGCATTGGTTTCGTCATCTTCACCTGGCAGGGCGGGGAATAGAGCCCCCAAGCCCTTGCCTAACCGTGAACGGCTTGTCATGTCCTCACTCCCCCTGTCTTCTATTGGCGATATGTTCCAACACTTGCTCGGATCTCTGGGCGATTTCTAACGCCGCCTCTTCGTAAGCAATAGCGCCAGCTCCTTTAGGGTCATAGGTGACAACGCTTTGCCGGAAGCTGGGAGCCTCAGAGATTTTGACAGAACGCGGGATGGTCGTATTAAGCACTATCTCTGGATAATGCTCCTTGACTTGATCAAACACTTCTTTGCTGAGCAGCGTTCGCCTGTCATACATGGTCAACAACATGGTTGAGATTACGAGATAAGGATTATAGCTTTGCTGAACAAGTCCTATGGTATGCAGTAATTGTTGCAGTCCTTCAAGAGCATAGTATTCAGCTTGCACTGGGATCAATACCTCATTGACCGAACACATGGCATTCAGAACTAATAATCCGAGACTAGGAGGGCAATCAACGAGAACATAGTCATAATGCTGGTGGCAGATTTTAAGATAGTCGGCAACCGCTTTCTTCATGAGCTGATTGCGGTTGGGCATATCCGCAACTTCCAGCTCAGCACCACTGAGGTCAATAGAAGATGGGACAACCTCAAGGTTGGGGAATTGAGGGGATACTACCTTAACGTCGTCAATCCCAAGACGACCCTCGAGCACGTCGTATGTTGACGGCGTCCCGGATTCATGAGCTACACCCAATGCAGTAGAAGCGTTGCCTTGTGGATCCATATCGATTACCAACACACGTTCGTCGAATTCAGCAAAAGCACATGCCAAATTTACAGTGGTCGTGGTTTTCCCTACCCCGCCTTTTTGATTTGCAACGGCAATGAAGCGCGTTTTTGAAGGGTGAGGAAATTCAGCCTGATGTAAGGCCTGATAGCGCGCAGAAAGATCTGCCATCTCCGCACCAGACACCGAACCAGTCCCCTCAGCGAATATTCTATTGAGAATATCCGTTGTTGACTCCATACCTGTTGCGGTTGGCGTGGGCTTCTCACCGATATCCGGGGTATTCCCCGAAACGGGTTTCACCTTCTTCGATGCGGTCACGAACCTTCCTCCTTTTGATAACCATTCAATTTTCCCGTCCTAGTTGGACATGTCA
>NZ_JBVPQK010000366.1:0-2629 GCF_058197115.1 Bifidobacterium sp. POST2/T3 (B1) | reverse complement strand
GATGAACACCAGGCGCTGGCCGAAGCCCTGGCCAAGGTCCCCGTCCCCACAGGAGAGCAGTGAGCCATGACCGCCTTTGCCCGCCGACCTGCCCCGGAGGAAATACCGGCATCCTCGGCCGGATCCAGACAGGGCATGCGAGCCCAGACCGCTGACCTGTGGAAGTCGGTCACTGCCCTGGGCCGAGCCATGACCCTGGCCGCGCTCTTGTGCGCTCTGGCCTTCGTCCCTACAGGCTGGCGTGAATTGCTGGCAGGGGCTCTGCTGGGCGCGGGCATGCTGCTTCTGGGATTGCTGATGAGCCTGGGCAATCTGTCCTGTAGCGCTGAAACGAGTCTGGACCAGGGACATCTGGAGGTGGGTGGCCAGGCCGAGCTGATCCTGGTTCTGACCAACCCAGGCAGCCGCTCCACCCGCCGCGGCCGAATCGGTCTGGCTCTAGGCCAGGGAGCCGTCATGGCACCTTTGCCTGCCCTGGCTCCCGGCCAGAGTCATCAGATCCGCTTGAAGCTGGAAGCCAGGTCCCGTGGTGTGATTGACCTGGGCCCGGTGACCATGGAGGCCGGGGATCCGCTGGGAATCATTCGCCGCCGTCGAATCCTGGCAGGCGCCCGAAAACTCTATATCCATCCCCGCACGGTTGCCTTGCCGCCCCTTGAAGCCGGACTGGAACGCGACCTGGAGGGGGATCCTGGTCCCGGCATTGTCGACGACGACCTGGAATTCCATGCCCTGCGCCCCTATGCTCCGGGCGACGACATGAAACGGGTCCACTGGTTGTCCACTGCCCGGGCCGGCACACTGATGGTCCGTCAGTACGAGCCCACCTTGCGCACTAGGACCGAACTGATCCTGGACGGCCAAGCCGCCTCCTACCGGAACGCGGATGAGTTCGAGCTTGCAGTTGCAATCTATGCCTCCTTGGGTTGCCGATGCCTGCTTGATGGCCATCGGTTGCAAGCGCTGGCCCCGGAACCAGACAATTCCGATACCCATGGAACCATCCTGCCCACGGAAGATCCCCGTAGCTTTCTGGACGCCTGCAGTGCCATCCACCCCCGCCAAGACGGCTATGACTTACTTGACCGGACTGATGCTTCCAAACAGATCAGTCTGACCATTCTGGTGACCGGTTCGCTGAGCGACTGCCAACCCTCAGCGCTGATGGGTGAATCGGCTCAGAGCGCCTCCCCAGTCATGCTGCTGGCTGCTGACCTGGATGCTCATCCAAGCCTGCAGGCACAGCCGGGCCTGGTCAACGCCGTTTTGGGTAGTATTCGGGACCTCCCCATCTTCTTGGAGAACCAGCCATGAGTGCATCATCTGCATCATGGATGGATCAAGCCCAGAGGGAGCCGATTCGTCTGATCGACCGGACTGGTCTGCAATCCAGAGTCGACCCCACCAGGCGCCGCTCCCCTATCATTCTGGTCGCCGCACTGGCGCCCCTCGATCTGCTGGCCGGACTGCAGCTGCTGCCGGTCTACGGCAGCATGTCCTTCTGGCTGACAGTGGGAGCCGCAGCTTGTCTGACCGGACTGCTGATCGCCATGCTCCCTCGCCGTAATATTGCTACAGCCCTCCTCCAGCCTCTGCTGCTGATCGCGGCCCAGTTCCTGCTCGGCCCCATCTTCACTCTGAACGGGACCACCCTGGCACACGTCCTGCCCACCAGGACAACCCTGGCACAAGGTTGGTCATCCACCTTCGGCGCTTTCAAAACCTTGGTAGCCATCGATCCGCCTCTCGGACAGGAAGCCGGCGGACTGATGGCCCTGTGGACGCTGATGCTCTGGACCTGTTGTCTGGCCGTGCTGCTGGCCCGCCATGGCCTAGGCCGCAATCTGGGACGGCCGGCACACCCAGTGGCCGTCCTGGCAGCCACCCTGCCCATCCTGGCCACCATGGCTGTGTCAGCAGCCCTAGGGACCAGCGGAGGCCTCTATCCGGCATTGACGGGCGGCATCCTCTGGCTGCTTCTGCTGATTTGGAGCGCAAGTGGACTGGGTCTGCTGCGTCTGCAAGGACTCGCATCCACTCTTCTGACCCTGGCACTGGTAGCCGGAATGATTTTCTCCGCTGAAATCTTGCCCGCTCCGACCCGGCTGGTTATCCGCGACCATTATCAGCCCCCCATGGACCCCTACCAGTTCACCAGCCCCTTGAGCGATTATCGTGCCTATGTCAAACGACACCGCGACGATACCCTGGTCACGGTACGCAATCTGCCCGCCGGCACGCCGGTCCGAATGGCAGTCATGGACCGCTATGACGGCAAGGTCTGGAATCTGTCCGACTCCTCAGGCGCAGGAGCCGCCGACTACCGGCGCATCGGCGCCCAGATCCGCACAGAAAGGCAGCAGGAGAAGACCAAAGACGGCGAACAAACTGGACAGCCCTTTACTGCAACCTTTCTAATTCGGGAAGGATTCGACCATGCCTGGCTGCCCTCCGCTGGACAGGTCGACGGCATCGATACGAATCTGGGTCTGCAGCGGAAGGACCTCTACTTCAACAAGGCTACGGACACTGCTCTGACCGATCAGGCCCTACAGGCAGGAGCCAGCTATACAGTGCACGGCGTGGCCCAAAACCGACCCGCAACGCGTCGCATAGCCGACAGCGATCC
>NZ_JBVPQK010000365.1:0-2629 GCF_058197115.1 Bifidobacterium sp. POST2/T3 (B1) | reverse complement strand
GATGAACACCAGGCGCTGGCCGAAGCCCTGGCCAAGGTCCCCGTCCCCACAGGAGAGCAGTGAGCCATGACCGCCTTCGCCCGCCGACCTGCCCCGGAGGCAAGACCGGCATCCTCGGCCGGATCCAGACAGGACATACGAGCCCAGACAGCTGACCTTTGGCAGTCGGTCACTGCCCTGGGCCGGGCTATGACCTTGGCCGCACTCGTTTGTGCTCTGGCCTTCGTCCCGACTGGCTGGCGTGAACTGCTTGCGGGTGTTCTGCTGGGCGTAGGCATGCTGCTGCTGGGGCTACTGATGAGCCTGGGCAATCTGTCCTGTAGCGCTGAAACGAGTCTGAACCAAGGACATCTGGAGGTGGGTGGCCAGACCGAGCTGGTCCTGGTTCTGACCAACCCGGGCAACCGCTCCACCCGCCGCGGCCGAATCGGTCTGGCTCTAGGCCAGGCAGCCGTCATGGCGCCTTTGCCTGCCCTGGCTCCCGGCCAGAGTCATCAGATCCGCTTGAAGCTGGAAGCCAGGTCCCGTGGCGTGATTGACCTGGGCCCGGTGACCATGGAGGCCGGGGATCCGCTGGGACTCATCCGCCGCCGTCGAATCCTGGCAGGCGCCCGAAAACTCTATATCCATCCCCGCACGGTTGCCTTGCCGCCCCTTGAAGCCGGACTTGAACGCGACCTGGAGGGGGATCCTGGTCCCGGCATTGTCGACGACGACCTGGAATTCCATGCCCTGCGTCCCTATGCTCCGGGCGATGACATGAAGCGGGTCCACTGGCTGTCCACTGCCCGGGCCGGCACCCTGATGGTCCGCCAGTATGAGCCCACCCTGCGTACTAGGACCGAACTGATCCTGGACGGCCAGGCCGCCTCCTACCGGAACGCGGATGAGTTCGAGCTGGCAGTTGAAATCTACGCCTCCTTGGGCTGCCAATGCCTGCTTGATGGCCGTCGGTTACAAGCGCTGGCCCCGGAACCTGATGATTCCGATGCTCATGGAACCACCCTGCCCACGGAAGATCCCCGCAGTTTTCTGGACGCCTGCAGTGCCATCCACCCCCGCCAAGGCGGCTATGACTCACTTGACCGGACTGATGCTTCCGAGCGGACCAGCCTGACCATTTTGGTAACCGGTTCGATGGGCGATCGCCAACCCTCAGCGCTGATGGGCGAATCGGCTCAGAGCGCCTCCCCGGTCATGCTGCTGGCTGCCGACCTGGATGCTCATCCAAGCCTGCAGGCACAACCGGGCCTGGTCAACGCCGTTTTGGGTAGTATTCGGGACCTCCCCATCCTCTTGGAGAACCAGCCATGAGCACATCATCAGCATCATGGATGGAGCAAGCCCAGAGGGAGCCGATTCGTCTGATCGACCGGACTGGTCTGCAATCCACAGTCGACCCCACCTGGCGCCGCTCCCCTATCATTCTGGTCGCCGCACTGGTTCCGCTCGATCTGATGGCCGGACTGCAGCTGTTGCCGGTCTACGGCAGCCTGTCCTTCTGGCTGACAGTGGGAGCCGCGGCTTGTCTGACCGGACTACTGATCGCCATGCTCCCCCACCGCAGTATTGCCACAGCCCTCCTCCAACCTCTGCTGCTGATTGCGGGCCAGTTCCTGCTGGGCCCCATCTTCGCTCTGAACGGCACAACACTGGCCCACGTCCTGCCCACCTGGGCAACCCTGGCACAAGGGTGGTCCGCTACCTTCGGTGCTTTCAAGACCCTGGCAGCTATCGACCCACCCCTTGGCCAGGAAGCAGGCGGATTGATGGCCCTGTGGACGCTGATGCTCTGGACCTGCTATCTGGCGGTGCTGCTGGCCCGCCATGGCCTGGGCCGCAATCTGGGACGGCCGGCACACCCAGCGGCCGTCCTGGCAGCCACCTTGCCCATCCTCGCCACCATGATTGTGTCAGCAGCCCTAGGCACCAGCAGAGGCCTCTATCCGGCATTGACGGGCGGCATCCTCTGGCTGCTTCTGCTGATTTGGAGCGCAAGTGGACTGGGTCTGCTGCGTCTACAAGGACTCCCATCCACTCTTCTGACCCTGACCCTAGCAGCCGGAATGATTTTCTCCGCTGGAATCTTGCCTGCTCCGACCCGACAGGTCATCCGCGATCATTATCAGCCGCCCATGGACCCCTACCAGTTCACCAGCCCCTTGAGCGACTACCGTGCCTATATCAAACGACACCGCGACGATACCCTGGTCACGGTACGCAACCTGCCCGCCGGCACGCCGGTCCGGATGGCAGTCATGGACCGCTATGACGGCAAGGTCTGGAATCTGTCCGACTCCTCAGGCGCAGGAGCCGCCGACTACCGGCGCATCGGCGCCCAGATCCGCACAGAAAGGCGGCAGGAGAAGACCGAAGACGGCGAACAAACCGGACAGCCCTTTACCGCAACCTTTCTAATTAGGGAAGGATTCGACCACGCCTGGCTGCCCTCCGCCGGACAGGTCGACGGCATCGATCCGGACCAGGACCTGCAACGGAAAGACCTCTACTTCAACAAGGCTACGGACACTGCTCTGACCGATCAGGCCCTGCAGGCAGGAGCCAGCTATACAGTGCACGGCGTGGCCCAAAACCGACCCGCAACGCGTCGCATAGCCGACAGCGATCC
>NZ_JBVPQK010000364.1:0-2635 GCF_058197115.1 Bifidobacterium sp. POST2/T3 (B1) | reverse complement strand
ATGAGCCGCTACACCAACGACACGGATACCCTCCGCCAGGCCATCTCCCAGTCCTTCCCGCAGATGGTCTCCTCGGTCCTGTCCGCCTTGGCGGCCCTGATCTCCATGCTCTGGCTCTCCATCCCCTTCACCGTCCTGACCCTGGTCTTCGCAGCGGTCCTGATTGTGGTGGTCCGGGTTCTGGTTACCCGAAGCGGCCGGTACTTCGTTCACCAGCAGCGCTATCTGGGCCAGGTGAACGCCTTCGTCGAAGAGGCCGTCAACGGGCAGAAGGTCGTCAAGGTCTTCAACCATGAGGATGCCACCGCCAAGGTCTTCGCGGAGAGGAACGAGGAGCTCTTCCAGGCCTCGGCCCAGGCCAACACCTACGGCAATGTCACCATGCCGGTCGTGGGCAACATGGGCTACCTGCTCTATGTCATCCTGGCCATCGTCGGTGGGCTGGCCGGCATTGCGGGCATGGGCAATGTAGGACTGACCGGAGCGGGGCCGCTGACCCTGGGAACCATCGTCTCCCTCCTTACCCTCTCCCGCTCTTTCATCAACCCCATCGGCCAAGTCTCCATGCAGTTCAACATGGTCATGATGGCCCTGGCGGGCGCTTCCCGAATCTTCGACCTGATGGACCAGCCTGTTGAATCAGACCAGGGTACGGTCAGATTGGTCAGCGTCGAACTGGCCTCGGACGGCCAGACCATGACCCCCGTCGACCACGAAACAGGGCACTGGGCTTGGAAGCGTGAGGCCGATGACGATGGCAGGCGCTCGCTGGAGGCCGCCATGAAGCTTCCCGGCGATGCCCGAGATGTGGCCCTGAAGGCCAAGGATCAGGCAATCACCTCTCCTGATGGGCGATACACCCTCTTGCAGGGGGATGTGCGATTCACCGACGTCAGCTTCGGATATAACCCGAGCCAGCCTGTCCTGCACGACATCACCTGGTTCGCCAAGCCCGGGCAGAAGGTTGCTCTGGTTGGCGCCACTGGTGCTGGCAAGACCACGATCACCAACCTGATCAATCGCTTCTACGACATCCAGCAGGGGCAGATTCTCTATGACGGGATCGATGTGAGGAACATCCGCAAGCCTGACCTCCGCCGCTCCCTGGGCATCGTCCTTCAGGATGTCAACCTCTTCACCGGCACCGTCCTGGACAACATCCGCTACGGGCGCTTGGATGCCACGGACCAGGAGTGCATCGAAGCTGCCAGGATGACCAACGCCGACAGCTTCATCCGCATGCTTCCACAGGGTTACCAGACCGTTCTTGAGGGGGATGGAAGCGGACTGTCCCAGGGTCAGCGCCAGCTGATCTCCATTGCCAGGGCGGCTGTGGCGGATCCCCCGGCTATGATCCTGGACGAAGCTACTTCCTCAATCGATACCAGGACCGAGGAGGTGGTCCAGCAGGGCATGGACGCGCTGATGCGCGGCAGGACGGTCTTCGTCATCGCCCATAGGCTCTCCACGGTTCGCAACTCCGATGTGATCATGGTCCTGGACCACGGGCGAATCATCGAGCGCGGCAATCACGATGAGCTGATAGCCAAACATGGCGAGTACTACCAGCTCTACACCGGAGCCCTGGAACTGGAGTAGGGTTCTCCGGGATTGCCGAAGGTCGAAGGAGGGCGCCGAAAGGTATGACCCGGCGCAAGGCGAATGCCAGCCTAGGGGGTCGGTCCTTGATGGGCCGACCCCCTTTCATGTGTATGTCCCCGTCCATTCTCAGCTGTCGCCCCGAGCTGAACAAGTGTCGGTCAGTCATAGGACTCAGTAGCAATTTTTTAATATTTTCAAACAATTTATGCAGTTCTGAGGGCCGATTCCGACTATAGACTGAGAGCAAATATATACAGTTTTGCTGAGCAGACAAGGGGCTGATGACCATGGGCGTCACAGTGAAAGTCACAGAGCTGACGATTCCAACCTACGGAATCGGAAAACCGGACAAGAATCCGCAATTTATTGAAAATCGAGTCTACCAGGGTTCTTCGGGTCGGGTCTATCCCTACCCGGTCATCGAGACCATCTCGGATGAATGCAAGGATCAGGACTACAAGGCGGTCATTCTGGAGAACGAATACCTGGAGGTGACCGTCCTGCCTGAGCTGGGCGGACGCATCCAGTATGCCCGGGACAAGACCAACGACTATGACTTCGTCTACCGCAACCGGGTCATCAAACCTGCCCTGGTGGGCCTGACCGGCCCTTGGATTTCCGGCGGCATCGAGTTCAACTGGCCGCAGCACCACCGGCCCAGCACCTTCCTTCCAGTGGACTGCACGCTCAAGGACCTACCGGACGGTGGCAAGGCGGTGGTCTGCCATGATACCGACCGCATATACGGCACCCAGGTCACCACCACCATCGCCTTGCATCCCGGGATCAGCGTCATCGAAATCTCGGCCCGGCTCTACAACGGCACGCCTTTGCCACAGTCCTTCCTCTGGTGGGCCAACCCGGCCGTGGCGGTCAACGAGCACACCAGGACCGTCATGCCACCAGATGTCACTGCGGTCATGGACCACGGCAAGCGCGACGTCTCCCGTTATCCCATCGCCACGGGAACCTACTACAAGCACGACTACTCCCAAGGAGTGGACATCAGCCGTTACAAGAATGTGCCGGTACC
>NZ_JBVPQK010000363.1:0-2645 GCF_058197115.1 Bifidobacterium sp. POST2/T3 (B1) | reverse complement strand
GTGGTGGAGATTGACGCCGCCAGCCACAATGGGGTCGACGATGCTAGGGAGCTTAGGGAGCGGGCAGGTTTCGCCCCTGTGCGTGACCGTTATAAGATCTTCATTTTGGACGAGGCTCATATGGTCACCCAGCAAGGTTTCAATGCCCTGCTGAAGATCGTCGAGGAGCCGCCGGAACACGTCATGTTCATCTTCGCCACTACAGAGCCGGAGAAGGTGATCGGCACCATCCGCTCCCGGACCCACCATTACCCCTTCCGTCTGGTGCCCCAGGAAGTCATGGGGCCTTACTTGGAGGGCATTTGCGAAAAGGAGAACATCAAGGCCGAGCCTGGTGTGCTCAAGCTGGCCATGCGAGCAGGAGGCGGATCGGTGCGTGACACCCTTTCCGTGCTGGACCAGCTCATGGTAGGCGCTGACGAGCACACCATTACCTATGATGCGGCTGTAGCTCTGTTGGGGTTCACTCCTGCCGCACTGATAGCCGAAGCTGTTGATGCAATGATCGCCCACGATGGGGCTGGCCTCTACGGGGTTATTCAAAAGGTGGTCGTCGGTGGGTTTGAGCCCCAGCGCTTCGTTGAGGATCTGCTAGCCCATGTCCGCGACCTGCTGGTTCTCAAACTGGCGGGAGAGCGGGCTGAAAGCGTGCTTAGCGAGGATGCTGACGACGACCAGGTGGCCGATCTGCATCGGCAGGCGGATGCTCTGGATCTGCAGGTCCTGACCAGAATGGCTGACATCATCAATGGTGCACTGGCGGGAATGAACGGAGCCACCTCCCCCAGGATGCGCTTGGAGCTGCTGGCTGCCAGGCTGCTGGCAATTGGCTGCGAGCCTATGGAGCGACCGGCCCCACGGGCGACATCCACTGCTGATGCGGCCCTGGCGCCCGCCCGCAGCGGGTTCATCGGCGCTGACAGATCGCAGCAGAACGGTCGGCCGTCCAGAGCATCCCAGTCTGGGCATGCCGACGAGGCTGATCGCTCTGAACAACCTGGCAGGGTAGGCTCGTCGTCTGCAGCAGCGCCCGTTTCCTTTGCCGGGCCGCAGAACATGGCAGGTTCGCATTCCGATTTCTCTGCTGGCGGACGGCAAGAGCGCGAAGGATGGCCCGCCCATTCCGGCTCAGACTCTGCCCAATCCGAGCACAAGCAAGCACTTTCATCGTTGACTGAGCAGCCGGCGGGGCAGGCTGGATCATCCAGTCCTTCCGGGCCTGCCCGGTCTGCGGAACCGCCTCAGTCTGCACAACCGGAGGCTACGCGAGGACAGGAAACAGAGATCCCGACCGGTACAGAGCTGGATAAGCGCTGGGATGCTCTGGTGGCTGCTCTGCCGGATGAGGTCCGCCAATATGTGGTGCGGGACCGGGTGCCTACCGTGGCCATGAAAGCAGACCCCTCCGGCCGCAAGCGACTGTCTATGACCTTCGACCGTCCACTCAGCCAGCATGCTTTCGCCATGGCCGTGGCTGCGCAGTCGGTTGACGGGGAAACCAAAGTTCCACGTATTGTCATGGTCCGCGCTCGCAAGGAGTTCGGACAGGCCACTATGATCGCCCCATCGGGGACGGCTGCCAACGGCGAGACGGTAGAGTCCGTCAACAAGATGTCTCCCCAGCGTCGGGCAGAGGTCAAGAAGGAGGTGGCTCTGGCGCGGGCTGGCTTGGCCACCATGAACCTTGGAGCGGCGGTCATGCCTCATGCGGCCACGGAGCAAGGGCATGCCCCTAGAGAGATGACAGCCTCGGCTGGTCATCAGGGTGAGACCGGAGCATCGGCGTCGGACGGAAGGTCCACCTCTGGAGAAGCTGCAGGCGACGGAAACTCCGACGACGCTCACCACCCGGTCAGCGGCCCGGTCCAGTCGTTTCCGGAACCGTTGCCGGCGGCAGGCTTTGGCTCAACCGCTTCAACGGTGTTGCCGGACGATGATCCCTGGGCTCACCCCATTCCAGCGACTCATGCGCCACAAAAGACCTGGCAGTCTGGTGAGGGCAGCGACGGGTCCACTATTCAGAAAGACCATGAGTCCAAAAAAGTTGCTCTACCGGACATGAGCGATGACACGGATCCTTGGGCCCTGCCCGATTCCGGAATCACTGCCGCAGCCTCTGGCGGCCAAGGTCGCGGAGCTTCGGATCAGAGGCCTAAAGTTTCAAAGTCGGTTGATTCGTCCGGTCAGGGAAACACATCAGGTGCAGCCTCGGTTTCTGATAGCGGAACCATGGCAACTGGTATCCCAACTTCGTCAGATGCCCAGGGCGACGATCGCGGTTCGGGTATCGCTGGTGACTCGGACGGGTCCGGAATGGTAAAGGTTTCTGGATCTGATGACAGGAGGACGCCAGCAGGCTTCGCTAGCTCGGCCTCCAGTGGTCTCGATCAGGATGGAGCTTCGTCCGCTGTAGCCGCCTCCCAGGATTTGGGACCTTCCGTGGATCCCGAGGACGATGTCTATTCCATGGACGATGCCCGTCTCGGGGCGGATAATGCCATGAACCAGGATGAATTGACCAAAATGTTTGACGTGACCAAGGTGGAGGATTTTGCTGCTGACGACCCTCAGAATCCGATCAACGTCCAAAAGCGCCGGCAGGAACAGGCGCAGCGACAGGGAGGTGAATGATGGCTGCTACCTAT
>NZ_JBVPQK010000362.1:0-2646 GCF_058197115.1 Bifidobacterium sp. POST2/T3 (B1) | reverse complement strand
GGGCACGAACCCCATACCTGACAAGGACCCGAATCCTGCACGATTCGGGTCCTTTTTTCAACGGTGTTCGATGGCCGCCCCGGCAGATGCTGTGCAAAATGGACTAGGCTTCCCTCCCCTACCCCGTCAGCGAGGATAGGTTCGCTATGAAGTCGTCGCTATAGAAACTGCCGGCTCTGCAACGCCATGGAGCTTAGCGAACCAGTCATCATGTCTTTAATCCTCCCAACCTCTATTCTCCCAACCGTCTATCCCTCGACTTCTACCCTCTCGTACAAGAGCGCTTAATCGCTGATCGCCACCCTGGTTCTCCCCCTGGTCTGACCCTGAAAACACCCTGAGTGGGCCTTCACCCGGTGTTGCAATAAGAACAGCAGCATTCAAGGGCGAGAAAGGAGCACACCATGGAGGGAAAGTCCCTTTCCCTGGGTGGATCAATCACAGGAACCGGGGCCTCAGGACCGATGGGCGGGGGCGGCTCGCAAACCGCAGTTCGAACCAAGGCACGCACTCCTGGCCTGGCCTCCCTGGTGCGATCCTTTCTGCATGAGCATCGGTCCTCCTACACGGTCATGGTCTTGGCGGTCATGGCCGCTTCGGTCCTTACCAGCGCCTGGGCCCAGGTAGCCATTGCCGCTCGGAAGGGCGACGGGATGCCAGATACTCGCGCAATGAATTCCTACGACCGCGCTATGACCCTGTTATTACAAGACGGCGCTTCACTGATATCCATAATGTACGCCTGCATATGCGGGTTCGTCTCCATCTTCCTCGTCATCACTTCTGTGGGGTTCCTGATCGAGCGCCGTCGTCGCGAGTATGCCATGATGCGGCTTTCAGGCGCCTCTCCCAGGACCGTGAGATTCATCTCCCTACTGGAATTCATGATTCCGGTAGGTTTGGCCGCCCTCCTGGGCAGTTTGGCGGGATGCCTGCTGGTGCCCGCATTCGCCAAGTCCCTAATCAACTCAGGCTTTGAAGCGCTGGAAATGACCGCGCATCCCCACCCCACGGGAATTTTCTTCACTTTCGTAGGGATACTCCTGGCAGGCCTCTTGGGAACCTGGTTCGCTGCCAGGAGGATTACCGCGATCTCTCCCATCGAGGCCCTGCAGGACTCGGGAAATCGGTCAGGGACCAAGTCAATCGGTCCTCTTCGCCTGATAATCGCCCTGGCCGGCCTGGCTGGAGGACTGGCCATGGTCTATCATCGCTTCAAGGGCATGGACATTGAAATCCAGATCATGGCCTCGACCGGCTGTCTGCTCGTCATCATCGGCGCCCTGGCCCCTGTCCTGGTTCCGGCCTGTGCCGACCTGATCGGCATCCCCTTCCAACTGGCCTTCCGAGGCGCCGGTCTCCTGGCGCGGCAAAGGGCGCGGAAGGAAAACCGGAGCTCCACCGCCGTAGCAGTGCCGATCATACTGATGCTGGTCATCGTAACCGGATTTATAGCCCTGGGACGATCCGGCTGGGCACAAGAAGCCATAAGCCGGTATAAGCCGATCGCTGCCGAAACCATGATCAACGCAGAGACCAATGATCCAAGAGACCTGGATCGCCGACTTCGGTCCATTGCAGACATCGAATCCGCAGTCACCTATAGCGAGGGATCCTGGACAACTGCGGACAAGGAAGATAATGGCGGCAATGACGAACCTTCCGTCATGGCTATGCACGTCAACAAAGCAGGCAAGAGCGTCAATACAATTAGCCCAATCTTCATCAAGGGCTCCGCTGCTGACCTGGGGCCGGGCAAGATCGCCGTTATTGCAAGTGGCCGCACCCAGGAGAAAAACCCTATTGGTCGCAAGCTGACTCTGATCGACAGGTACGACAAAGGCCATACGCTGACCATCACCGCCGTAGTCGATATGACCCCGACGGGGCAGACGGGCGAATACCTGATGACGGATGCAGACCTGTCGCAACTGGCGCCCGACAACAGTGGATCGACCACCCTGGCCAGGACCGCCCCAGGAGTTCGGACAGGCAATCTGATCAGTCAACTCAATGCTTCATGGGACAGGAAGGGCATCAAGGCCTGTACCAAGAAGGAGTACATTCGTTCCAACATCCAAAGGTCACAGAAGGTGCAACGGGCCATGCCCCAGATAGCGAACGGGGCCATCGTCCTAACGGCCATATTCCTGATCCAGGCATGCGCCATCGCAGTCAATGAACGTCGCCAGGAGAATCGGAGAATGCAGGCTGCCGGTGTTTCACGTGGAACATTAGTCTGCTCCTCGATTTGGGAGTCAGTAATCGATGCCCTTTCGGCCATCCTTCTTTCAGCCCTGGCCATGGCGGGGGTGCTTGCCGTCATCTTCCACCAGTTGTCCGGCCAGATAGACATGAGCGTTGTGCCTCTCCCCTACGGCTACTTCCTGACCATGGCACTCTGGGCGATAGGCCTGGCCGCTGCAGCCTCCGGGCTATATAGCTGGTTCAGTTCTCGGGCAGATACGACTCGAAGATGATCCCGTCGAAGTCCGCACTGGCCTCCTCTTGTGCACGCTCGGAGCGGACGGTCCAGGCGATGGGCGTTCCACCCAGGAACCGGTACAGGCGCATGGGCAGTGAGTGCCCGCTGTGCCACTCGCAGGCCACGAAGTCCGGCCGCCCCAGCCAGTTGAAGAGGAGGGA
>NZ_JBVPQK010000361.1:0-2651 GCF_058197115.1 Bifidobacterium sp. POST2/T3 (B1) | reverse complement strand
AGTTTCCACGGCCGCAGCATGGGCTCCTTGAGCCTGACATGGAAGCCGGCCATCCGTGAGCCCTTCCAACCCCTGGTTCCGGGTATGGGCTTCCTGCCGGCAGAAGACGGCGATGCTATAGAGGAGGCCTTTGCACAGGCGGAGACCTCAGGAGAGCCGGTGGCTGCCGTCATTCTGGAGCTCATCCAGGGAGAGGCTGGGGTGCTACCGCTGAATCCTGACTACGTTCGGCAGGTGCGTGAGCTCTGTAGCCGGCATGGGGCCCTGATGATTTTGGACGAGGTGCAGACCGGAATGGGCAGGACCGGTCACTGGTTCGCCTTTCAGGACCATAGCCTGTCCGGAGGAGCCTGTCCTGACGTGCTCACCTTCGCCAAGGGGGTCGCAGGCGGATTCCCCATGGGTGGGATGATCACCTTCGGTCCTGGGCCATCGGGCTTGCTGACTCCCGGCATGCACGGATCCACCTTTGGAGGCAATCCTCTGGGATCGGCCCTGGCACTGACCACCTTGGAGACCATCCAGCGGGAGGGCCTGCTGGAACGGGCACGGCAGATGGGGGAGAGGCTGCGCGCTGGCCTTACTGATTGCGGGAATCCCCTTTATAACGAGGTCAGAGGCAGGGGGCTGCTGGATGCGGTCCAGCTAAGCGCTCCTTGTGCCGGGGATCTGGCTTCCTGGGCTTTGGACCATGGGGTGATCGTCAATGCAGTGGCCCCTGATGCACTGCGTCTGGCTCCGCCTTTGATCATTCAAGCCGATCAGATCGACCTGGCCGTGGATATCCTGTCTAAGGCTCCGGTCAGTCTCGGGAAGGGCTTGCGGCAGGATGGTCTGTGAAATCAGCCATCAATGACGTGCGTAATCATAGCGATAGGGAGGCAGAGATGAGCAACGGTTTGCGGCACATGCTGCGTGACGACGACCTCAACCACGAGGAGCAGCTGGAGGTGCTTCGGCTGGGCATGGCCTTCAGGACCAATCCCTATTTATCCCAACCCTATCAGGGACCTCAGGCCGTGGCGATCATCTTCGACAAGCCCAGCACGCGCACCAGAACCAGCTTCTGCGTAGGCGTGGCCCAGCTGGGCGGCTATCCCATGGTCATCGACAGCTCTGGCTCACAGCTTGGCCGTGGCGAGCCCGTGGCGGACACCGCCAACGTGTTGACACGGATGACATCCACCATCGTCTGGCGCACCTTCGGCCAGGATCGGGTGGAGACCATGGCTGCACATGCCACCGTGCCCGTCATCAACGCGCTGACCGATTCCTTCCATCCCTGCCAGGTTTTGGCCGACTTCCTGACCCTGGCGCAGCACCGGGGTGGGGTCGATGCCCTGGCTGGCATGACCATCGCCTACCTGGGCGACGCAGCCAACAACATGGCCAACTCCTATCTGCTGGGCGGGGCAGTGGCCGGCATGAACGTGCGGATTGCCGGCCCCCACGGCTTTCTGCCCGATCCGAGCCTGGTGGAACAGGCGCGGACTTTGGCCGCTGAAAACGGCGGATCCATTCTGGTCACTACGGATCCTGTTCAGGCTGTGGAGGACGCCGACTGCGTCTTCACCGACACCTGGGTCTCCATGGGCGAGGAGGACCAGTACGCCATTCGCTCCCATCCCTTCCAGCCCTATCAGGTCAATGCCGCACTTATGGCCCATGCCCGTCCGGATGCCCTCTTCCAGCACTGCCTGCCCGCCTACAGGGGCCGGGAGGTTACGGCCGAGGTTATCGACGGCCCACAGTCCGTGGTCTGGGACGAGGCTGAAAACCGGCTGCACGCCCAGAAGGCCCTGATGACCTGGCTGGTGGCCCGTTCCTGGGGTGATGAATCCCTTTTGCAAGGGGTGTGCTGATGCGTCCGACGACCAAGGTGGCCCGGCTGGATGCCATCCGCCAGGTCCTGAACCGACATCGAGTCAATTCCCAGCAGCAGCTATCGGCCTTGCTGGCGGAACAGGGCATCGAAGTGACCCAGGCCACCCTGAGCCGGGACCTGGACGACCTGCATGCCACCAAGCTGCGGTATGCAGACGGGAGCATGGCCTACTGGATTCCCGCCACCACCGATCAGCAGGCCATGGAGGCCGCTGCCGCCGAGGGGCCTGAGGTCGAAGGGGAGAACAAGACCGATGCTTACCTGGCCAAGATTCTGACCGGGCTGATCACCTCAGTGGCCAGGGCCCGCAACCTGCTGGTGGTCAGAACCCCGGCCGGCGCCGCCCAGTATGCAGCTTCCGCACTGGACCGCCAGCCCATCAATGGAATCCTAGGCACCATAGCTGGGGACGACACGATTCTGATCATCGCTGCAGACGATGAATCGGCTTCATCCCGGGCTGACTGGCTGATGACCATCGTCTCCGGCCAGGAGGATGCCAAGGCCCGATGATCGCTGAAGGCACGAACTGAATATCTAAAAGTGTGAAATTAGAAGGAAAGAGGATCGCCATGACCGAAAACAATCGCATCGTGCTGGCCTACTCGGGCGGCCTGGACACCTCGGTGTCCATTCCCTACCTCAAGGAGCGCACCGGCAAGGATGTGGTGGCCGTCTCCCTGGATGTAGGCCAGGGCGGCGAGCGTCTGCAGACCATCCGCCAGCGTGCCTTGGACTGCGGGGCCGTCGAGTCCGTCGTGGTGGA
>NZ_JBVPQK010000360.1:1447-2656 GCF_058197115.1 Bifidobacterium sp. POST2/T3 (B1) | reverse complement strand
GATGGCCAGGTGACCGACGACGTGGTCTACATGACCGCCGACCAGGAGTCCGAGCACACCATCGCCCAGGCCAACCAGGAGATCGACGAGACCGGACACTTCGTCGAGGACGAGGCCCTGGTGCGTGATGCCGAGGCCGAGGCCAAGGATGTGCCCGTCTCCCAGGTGGACCTGATGGATGTCTCCCCCCGGCAGATGGTTTCGGTGGGCGCCTCCCTGATTCCCTTCCTGGAGCACGACGAGGGCCACCGAGCGCTGATGGGCACCAACATGCAGCGTCAGGCCGTCCCCCTGGTCAAGTCCGAGCGGCCCCTGGTGGGCACCGGCTCCGAGTGGCGCTCCGCCATCGACTCCGGCGATGTCGTCCTGGCTGAGAAGCCGGGCGTGGTCACCTATGTCTCCGCAGACATCATCCGCGTAATGAATGACGACGGTACCCAGTCCTCATACAAGCTGGCCAAGTTCCAGCGGTCCAACCAGACCACCTGCTACAACCAGGTCCCCTTAATCAAGGACGGGGAGCGGGTCGAGGCCGGCACGGTCCTGGCTGACGGCCCCGCCACCGAGAAGGGCGAGATGGCTCTGGGCAAGAACGTCCTGGTGGCCTTCATGCCTTGGAACGGCTACAACTACGAGGATGCCGTCATCATCTCCCAGCGGCTGGTACAGGACGACACCCTGAGCTCCATCCACATCGAGGAGTATGAGACCGACGCCCGCGAGACCAAGCTGGGCGCTGAGGAGATCACCCGGGACCTGCCAAACGTGGGCGAGGATGCGGTGGCCAACCTGGACGAGCGCGGCATCATCCGCATCGGCGCAGAGGTCGAGGCCGGGGACATCCTGGTCGGCAAGGTCACCCCCAAAGGCGAGACCGAGCTGACCCCCGAGGAGCGGCTCCTGCGAGCCATCTTCGGCGAGAAGAGCCGCGAGGTGCGCGACACCAGCCTGCGGGTGCCCCACGGCGAGACCGGCACGGTCATCGAGGTCAAGGAGGTCACCCGCGAGGATGCCGAGGAGGACGGCGATGAGCTGCCCAACGGCGTCAACCGGATGATTCGGGTCTACATCGCCCAGCACCGCAAGATCACCCAGGGCGACAAGCTCTCGGGCCGTCACGGCAACAAGGGTGTCATCTCGAGGATCCTGCCCGAGGAGGATATGCCCTTCATGGCCGATGGCACCCCCATCGACATCATGCTCAACCCG
>NZ_JBVPQK010000360.1:0-1347 GCF_058197115.1 Bifidobacterium sp. POST2/T3 (B1) | reverse complement strand
ATGATCACCCAGCAGCCCCTGGGCGGCAAGGCCCAGTTCGGCGGCCAGCGCTTCGGCGAGATGGAGGTCTGGGCCCTGGAGGCCTACGGCGCCGCCTACACCCTGCATGAGATGATGACCACCAAGTCCGACGATGTGGACGGCCGCGTCCGGGCCTACGGAGCCATCGTGCGCGGGGAGAACCTGCCGGCGGCCGGCATCCCCGAATCCTTCAAGGTGCTGCTCAAGGAGATGCAGTCGCTCTCCTTGAACGTGGAGGTGCTCAACGCGGAAGGCAACGTGATCGAGATGAAGGACGAGGACGACGACCCCAGCGCCGCCTCCGACGACCTGGGCTTCAACATCGGCGCCCGCCCGGACGCCGCCGCCAAGGCCGACCAGTCCGCTCCCGAGCCGGAGTACCGCTGAACCACCAGTCACAGGGATGCCCGCCTGACGGGCATCC
Organism: Bifidobacterium sp. POST2/T3 (B1); assembly: GCF_058197115.1. Classification (NCBI taxonomy): domain Bacteria; kingdom Bacillati; phylum Actinomycetota; class Actinomycetes; order Bifidobacteriales; family Bifidobacteriaceae; genus Bifidobacterium; species Bifidobacterium sp. POST2/T3 (B1). Next base: position 902 of record NZ_JBVPQK010000360.1, on the reverse strand, counting down.
CGCCAAGAGGCAAACTTCAGAGCAGTTACAAGATCAGAGACAGGACACAGAGTGCTGGACGTCAATGCATTTGACAAACTGAGAATCGGACTGGCCACGGCCGACGACATCCGCGGCTGGAGCTATGGCGAGGTCAAGAAGCCAGAAACGATCAATTACCGTACCTTGAAGCCCGAGAAGGACGGCCTGTTCGGCGAGCAGATCTTCGGACCCACCCGCGACTGGGAGTGCGCCTGCGGCAAGTACAAGCGCGTGCGCTTCAAGGGGATCGTCTGCGAGCGCTGCGGCGTGGAGGTCACCCGTTCCCGCGTCCGCCGCGAGCGTATGGGCCATATCGAGCTGGCCGCCCCCGTCACCCACATCTGGTTCTTCAAGGGCGTGCCCTCCCGGCTGGGATACCTGCTGGACATCGCGCCCAAGGATCTGGAGAAGGTCATCTACTTCGCGGCCTACATGGTCACCAAGGTGGATGAGGAGCAGCGTCACAAGGACCTGCCCGACCTGCAGGACGAGTTCGACAATGAAATCTCCCAGCTGGAGAAGAAGCGCGACCTGGAGATCGACAAGCGCGCCAAGAAGCTGGAGGAGGACCTGGCTGAGCTGGAGAAGACCGACGAGGTCAAGGGTTCCATGAAGGCACGTCTGCGCAACGGAGCCGAGCGGGACATGACCGCCATCCGCAAGCGCTATGACGACCAGATCCAGCGGATCACCGCCGTCTTCGACCGCTTCAAGACCCTGAAGCCCGGCGACATGGAGGGTGACGTTGATCTGTGGCGGGAGATGCAGGACCGCTACGGTGACTACTTCGAGGGCTGCATGGGCGCCGAGGCCATCAAGAAGCGTCTGCAGGACTTCGACCTGGAGGGTGCCGCCAAGGAGCTCCGTCACGAGATCGACAC
>NZ_JBVPQK010000359.1:0-2656 GCF_058197115.1 Bifidobacterium sp. POST2/T3 (B1) | reverse complement strand
GCCTACGACTTCACACAGCCGGTCACCACAGACCTGACCCTGACCGCCCACTGGACCAAGGGAACCAGCGCCTGGAGCCTCTCCCCCACCTCTGGGAAAGCCACAGGAGACACCAAGATCACCCTGACCCCGCCCACCACGCCAGAAATACGCTTCAGCCATATCATCCCAGCAAAAATAGAAGGTTCCCAGGCCATCGCTTCGGACGGCAACCTCTACAGCTGGGGAGACAACAACTACATACTGGGAACCCCTGAAGAAGAAAAGCGCACGCCGAGCCTTATCACTCCGCCAGATGGTGTCCACTTCACCCAGGTCAGCACCGGCTACTACCACTCCCTGGCCATCGGTTCGGACGGCAACCTCTACAGCTGGGGACACAACAGTTACGGCGAACTGGGGCGCGAGACCGTAAGCAAGTCCCCGAAAGACGACCCCGAGATAGACAATCAGCCGGGCCTGGTCACTGCCCCGGCCGGCGTCCGCTTCACCCAAGCCTGCGCAGGAAAATGGCATTCCCTGGCCCTAGGATCAGACGGCAACCTCTACAGCTGGGGAGAAAACAAGCACGGTGAATTGGGACGCGACACGGGTTCCGCCCCATACGACGTCAAGCCAGGCCAAGTGCCTATGCCAGCAGGCATCACGAAAATCACGCAGCTCAGCGCAGGAACCTTCTACTCAATGGCCCTCGACTCGGACGGCGACCTCTACACCTGGGGGGACAACAGTTATGACGAACTGGGACGCGACACCGCTTTGGCGGGAAAAGACGGCCAACCGGTCAAAGTGCCCACCCCGGAAGGCAGTACAAAATTCACTTGGATCAGCGCCGGAGAGTGGACGTCCCTGGCCACCGGCTCAGACGGCAGCCTATACAGCTGGGGATGGAACGAACACGGCCAGCTAGGACGGGACACCGGCGGTTATCCCTACCGTGACGGCAGACCGGGCAAGGTGACCATGCCAGCAGGCGTGACGAAATTCACCCAGGTCAGCACAGAACTCAGGCATACCCTGGCCCTGGGATCGGACGGCAACCTCTACAGCTGGGGAGAAAACAATCGGGGCCAGCTGGGACGCGACACCGGATCAGCTTTATACGGCACCAAGCCGGGCAAGGTCACCGTGCCGACAGGCGTCACAAAATTCACCCAGGTCAGCGCAGGCTATTCCCATTCCCTGGCCATCGGCTCCGACGGCAACCTCTACAGCTGGGGAGAAAACAAGTACGGCCAGCTGGGACGCCGCACCAGCGGCAACTACGACAGCCGTCCCGGCATGGTCGCATTCCCCGAGGATCCCAAACCCGACAAGGTGAGTTTCGGCGGGACGCCCGGCACCAACCTGACCGCCAACACGGACGGCACCTGGAGCGTCACCACACCCAGACATGAGCATGGCAGGGTGGATGTGGCCGTCACCTGGAAGATGAACGGCAAGCGTCCAGACGCACATCTGCCCTACAGGTACCTGGGCACTTACCTTATTGATTTCGACCCTGCCGGTGGCATTGGGTTCTACCTCCAACTCGTGACCGAGGGCGACCATGTGAAACGCCCCGCCAAGGATCCAACCAAGAGGGGCTACCTGTTCGACGGCTGGTTCACCGGCGATACAGCCTACGATTTCAGCAGGCCGGTCACCGGCAAGGTGAACCTGACCGCCCACTGGAGCAGTGCCGACACCAAGTGGAAGCTCGACAAGGCCAGCGGTCCCGAATCAGGCGGCCAGACCGTCACACTGACCCCGCCGATGAAACGCGGCATCCGCATCAGCCAAGTCGACGGAGGAGACCTCCATTCCGCGGCTGTGGGCTCCGATGGCAGCCTCTACACCTGGGGCGACAACAGCAGCCATGGGCAACTGGGCCGCGACACCGCCGACAAGCAGGACAGCCATCCCGGCAGAGCGGAGGCCCCTGCAGGCGTCAACTTCGTTCATGTCAGCACAGGCTCGGGATTTTCCGTGGCCCTGGGCTCCGATGGCAGCCTCTACACCTGGGGAGACAACAGCCGAGGCCAGCTGGGCCGTGCCGTCACCAGCAGCAAACCAGCCAACAGGCCCAACAAGGTGGAGTCCACGGCAGGCATCACCTTCACCCAGGCGAGCGCAGGCGGATCGCATGTGGTAGCCGTGGGCTCGGACGGCAACCTCTACACCTGGGGAGACAACAGCGCCGGCCGACTGGGCCGCGACACCAGCAGCATCCCGGCAAACAAGCCTGGAAAAGCCGACACTCCGGCAGACGTCACTTTCAGTAGCGTCAGTGCAGGCTGGTGCCACACAGTGGCTCTCGACACTCAGGGGAATGCGTACACCTGGGGTGGCAACACCCACGGCGAACTCGGACGCAGCACCACCAGCACTCCGGCAGACAAGCCCGGTAAGGCCGACGCACCTGCAGGCATCATCTTCACCCATGCGAGCGCAGGCAGAAGCCACTCCGTGGCCATAAGCGACGACGGCAGCATCTACACCTGGGGCAATGCCGACAATGGACAACTGGGCCGCGACACCAGTAGCACACCTGCTGACAAGCCAGGCAAAGCCAACATCCCGGCAGATCTCGCCTTCACCCAAGCCAGCGCAGGAGACGAACATTCCATCGCCTTAGGTTCCGACGGCAACCTCTACACCTGGGGAGACAACAGCC
>NZ_JBVPQK010000358.1:0-2657 GCF_058197115.1 Bifidobacterium sp. POST2/T3 (B1) | reverse complement strand
AGTTTCCACGGCCGCAGCATGGGCTCCTTGAGCCTGACATGGAAGCCGGCCATCCGTGAGCCCTTCCAACCCCTGGTCCCGGGTATGGGCTTCCTGCCGGCAGAAGACGGCGATGCTATAGAGAAGGCCTTTGCACAGGGGGAGACCTCAGGAGAGCCGGTGGCTGCCGTCATTCTGGAGCTCATCCAGGGAGAGGCCGGGGTGCTACCGCTCAATCCTGACTATGTTCGTGAGGTGCGCGAGCTCTGTAGCCGGTATGGGGCCCTGATGATTTTGGACGAAGTGCAGACCGGCATGGGCAGGACCGGTCACTGGTTCGCCTTCCAGGACCAGAGCCTGTCCGGCGGAGCCTGTCCAGACGTGCTCACCTTCGCCAAGGGGGTCGCAGGCGGCTTCCCCATGGGCGGGATGATCACCTTCGGTCCTGGGCCATCGGGCCTGCTGACCCCTGGCATGCACGGGTCCACCTTCGGTGGCAATCCTCTGGGATCGGCCCTGGCACTGACCACCTTGGAGACCATCCAGCGGGAGGGTCTGCTGGAACGGGCGCGGCAGATGGGGGAGAGGCTGCGTGCTGGCCTTACTGATTGCGGCAATCCCCTTTATAACCAGGTCAGAGGCAGGGGGCTGCTGGATGCGGTCCAGCTGAGTGCTCCCTGTGCCGGGGATCTGGCCTCCTGGGCTTTGGACCATGGGCTGATCGTCAATGCAGTGGCCCCTGATGCCCTGCGGCTGGCTCCGCCCCTGATCATCGAAGCCGACCAGATCGACCTGGCCGTGGATATTCTGTCTAAGGCTCCGGTCAGTCTCGGGAAGGGCTTGGGGCAGGATGATCAGTGAGATCAGCCATCAATGACGTGCGTAATCATAGCGATAGGGAGGCAGAGATGAGCAACGGTTTGCGGCACATGCTGCGTGACGACGACCTCAACCACGAGGAGCAACTGGAGGTGCTTCGACTAGGCATGGCCTTCAGGACCAATCCCTATTTGTCCCAGCCTTACCATGGGCCTCAGGCCGTGGCGATCATCTTCGATAAGCCCAGTACGCGAACCAGAACCAGCTTTTGCGTAGGCGTGGCCCAGCTGGGCGGCTATCCTATGGTCATCGACAGCTCTGGCTCGCAGCTTGGCCGTGGCGAGCCTGTGGCGGACACCGCCAACGTGTTGACACGGATGACGTCCACCATAGTCTGGCGCACCTTTGGCCAGGATCGGGTGGAGACCATGGCTGCCCATGCCACCGTGCCCGTCATCAACGCGCTGACCGATTCCTTCCATCCCTGCCAGGTTCTGGCCGACTTCCTGACCCTGGCACAGCACCGGGGCGGGGTCGATGCCCTGGCTGGCATGACCATTGCCTACCTGGGCGACGCTGCCAACAACATGGCCAACTCCTATCTGCTGGGCGGGGCGGTAGCCGGTATGAACGTGCGGATTGCCGGACCCCATGGTTTCCTGCCCGATCCGGGTCTGGTGGATCAGGCGCGGACCCTGGCTGCTGAAAACGGCGGATCCATTCTGGTCACTACGGATCCGGTGCAGGCCGTGGAGGATGCGGACTGTGTCTTCACGGACACCTGGGTCTCCATGGGCGAGGAGGATCAGTATGAAATTCGCTCCCACCCATTCATGCCCTATCAGGTCAACGCCGCACTTATGACCCATGCCCGCCCGGATGCCCTCTTCCAGCACTGCCTGCCTGCATACAGGGGTCGGGAGGTGACGGCTGAGGTCATTGACGGCCCCCAGTCCGTGGTTTGGGATGAGGCCGAAAACCGACTGCACGCCCAGAAGGCACTGATGACCTGGCTGGTAGCCCGCTCCAGGGGCGATGAGTCACTCCTGCAAGGGGTGTGCTGATGCGTCCGACGACCAAGGTGGCCCGGCTGGATGCCATCCGCCAGGCCCTGAACCGACATCGTGTCAATTCCCAGCAGCAGCTGTCAGCCTTGCTGGCGGAGCAGGGCATCGAGGTGACCCAGGCCACCCTGAGCCGGGACTTGGACGACCTGCACGCCACCAAGCTGCGGTATGCAGACGGCAGCATGGCCTACTGGATTCCCGCCACCACCGATCAGCAGGCCATGGAGGCCGCTGCCGCCGAGGGGCCTGAGGTCGAAGGGGAGAACAAGACCGATGCCTACCTGGCCAAGATTCTGACCGGGCTGATCACCTCGGTGGCACGGGCCCGCAACCTGCTGGTGGTCAGAACCCCGGCCGGTGCCGCCCAATATGCGGCTTCCGCCCTGGACCGCCAGCCCATCAATGGAATCCTGGGCACAATAGCTGGGGACGACACGATTCTGATCATCGCTGCAGACGATGAATCGGCTTCATCACGGGCCGACTGGCTGATGACCATTGTCTCCGGCCAGGAGGATGCCCGGGGCCGATGATCGCTGGAAGCACGGACTGAATATCTATATCTGCAAGTGTGAAATTACAAGGAAAGAGGATCGCCATGACCGAAAACAATCGCATCGTGCTGGCCTACTCGGGCGGCCTGGACACGTCTGTGTCCATTCCCTACCTCAAGGAGCGCACCGGCAAGGATGTGGTGGCCGTCTCCCTGGATGTGGGCCAGGGCGGCGAGCGTCTGCAGACCATCCGCCAGCGTGCCTTGGACTGCGGGGCCGTCGAGTCCGTCGTGGTGGA
>NZ_JBVPQK010000357.1:0-2658 GCF_058197115.1 Bifidobacterium sp. POST2/T3 (B1) | reverse complement strand
GACGCCAGCTACAAGGCGGCGTGGTGGGCCGCCAACTACGCTAAGCATGCAGGGTTGACCCTGCAAATCGTCTGCGCCTATTCACTTCCCTCGTATGCGGCCGTTTCCTTCGATGCGACCTATACCACCATGGGAGACGACGTAGCGGCTCACAACGACGCCCAGGAGATTCTCTCCAAGGCCAAGGCAATCGCCGATGAGCAGGGTGTAGGTGCAGCCACGCTGATTGTGACGGGGGATCCTTCGTCGGTCTTCGTGGAGCTGAGTCGCAATTACCGGCTGATAGTAATCGGCAACCGTGGCAAGGGCGGCCTGGCTGAGCGTCTGCTGGGGACCACCAGCTCCAGCCTGCCTGCATATGCCTACTGTCCTATCGTGGTCGTTCCCTACACCGACGACGACGGCAATCTGATGCATTTGAGCAACGACATCAAGCGGGTTGCCGTGGGCTCCGACGAGTCCAAGTGGGGTCTTAAGGCACTGCAGATCGCCGCGGCCTTCGCCGACAGCTGGAATGCTGAACTTGATGTTATGTCAGCAGTGCCGAACATCTCCGGACTGACTGGCACAGGTTCGGCTGAGGAGCGCAGCGTCATGGACTCTTATCTGGATGACCTCAATACCAGAATCGCTCCGCTTATGAAGACTTACCCGGATCTGCGCATCAACAAGACCGTAGTGCCAGGGTCTGCCGTAGAAGCCTTGACTCAGGCCAGCAAGACCCATGACGTGGTAGTAGTCGGCTCGCGTGGCCGTGGTGGCTTCACCGGGCTCCTGCTGGGATCTACCAGCCAGGGTCTCCTGCAGCATGCGGTCAGCCCCGTTTACGTGGTGCCGCGCAAGTACGTGGAGGCCGAGGAGTCCGGTCTCAAAGCCGCAGCCGACGCGGCTGAAAGCAAGGATGTGGCCGATATCACCGGAGTGGAGCAGATCTCTGTGGATTTGGCCAAGCCCGAGCAGCTGGCTGATCTGGAGTCGACCATCGATCCCGAGCATAAGGAGTAAGGCGGTCGATTCAACGGCAACATCGACGAAGAGCGGGGATTTCCGAAGTTCAATGAACCTGGGGATCCCCGCTCCTTTATCGCCGTCAGATCAGTGGCGAACTTTGACGGAGACCCTGACCGGGGTCTCCCGCTGATAGGTATGCGCTACGGTGCAGGACTTGGCAATATGGCGGCGGATCCGTTCCTCCAGCTTGTCCGCATCCTCCTGGGCCAGCCTGGCCGAGGTGGCATCGACATCCACCTGTTCGTCGAAGCTCAGGTAGGCGTCGTCGTCGGAGTCATAAGTGCCGTCCACTACGATTTTCGCCCCCTTGCCCTTGCCCAGGGCGCTCTCCACGGCGAATTGGCTGGAGAGGGCTCCGCAGGCGGCCAGAGCGATCTTCATCAGATCGCCCGGGTTGAACTGATTCTCGCCCTTGCCGAAGCTGATGTGGGCCCCATTGTCGCCATAGGCGTTCCAGGTGCCATCCTTGTCGCGTTCGACCCAAAGTCTCTTGCCCATCTGTTCCTCCTTGTCCACACCCAGCCGGGTGCGTCATCCGGATCCGACCCTGTGGCCGGACCTGTTCCTCCAATCTAACCCGGACTGTGCGATTCGTCACCGGGGCGCGCTCAGCTGACCGAGGACTTGATAGTATGGCCGCATGGCCTTGACTCCCGAAGAACTGCAGCGTATTCGTACACGTATCCCTGATCGTCCCGACTCGGACATTCCCACCCCCTACGAGGACTTGGTGCGCACCATCCTGCGCGGGGGCACTTTGAAGTCCGACAGGACGGGCACCGGAACCATATCTCTGTTCGGGCAGCAGATGCGCTTCGACCTGTCGCATTCCTTCCCCCTGATCACCACCAAGAAGGTCTTCTTCCGTGGCATTGCTTACGAGCTGCTTTGGTTCCTGAAGGGGTCGCAGAATGTGCGCTGGCTACAGGAGAATCGCGTGCATATTTGGGACGAATGGGCCGACCCGGAAACCGGGGATCTGGGCCCGGTCTATGGGGTCCAGTGGCGCAGCTGGCCCGCACCGACGCCAGAGGACCCCCATCACACCATCGACCAGATCGCCAAGGTGCTGGATCTGATACGAACCCATCCGGACTCCCGTCGAATGATCGTCACTGCTTGGAATCCAGCCCAGGTTGACAGCATGGCTCTGCCACCCTGCCATGCGCTCTTCCAGTTCTATGTGGCCGATGGGAGGCTGAGCTGCCAGCTCTACCAGCGCTCTTGTGACATGTTCCTGGGGGTGCCTTTCAACATCGCCTCCTATGCCCTGCTGACCCTGATGATGGCCCAGCAGGCTGATCTTGAGCCGGGGGAGTTCGTCTGGACCGGCGGCGACTGCCATATCTACGACAATCATGTGGAGCAGGTTCTGGAGCAGCTGTCGCGCAAACCCTATCCCTATCCGACCATGCGCATACGCAAGGCCGATTCCATCTTCTCCTATCAGTACGAAGACTTCGAGGTGGTGGACTATCAATGCCACCCCGCCATCAAGGCCCCAGTGGCTGTCTGATGGTGCGCTGAGCCGAATACGGGCACCGTCGAATCCGAAGATTAGAATGTTCTGGTATATCTACTCACTATGAGGAGTGAACGCAACAGATGGAGCATGACAATAGTCGAAGCGGCTATCACGAACCCGAG
>NZ_JBVPQK010000356.1:0-2658 GCF_058197115.1 Bifidobacterium sp. POST2/T3 (B1) | reverse complement strand
GACGCCAGCTACAAGGCGGCGTGGTGGGCCGCCAACTACGCTAAGCATGCAGGGTTGACCCTGCAAATCGTCTGCGCATATTCCCTTCCCTCTTATGCGGCTGTCTCTTTCGACGCGACCTACACCACCATGGGAGACGACGTAGCGGCTCACAACGATGCCCAGGAGATTCTCTCAAAGGCCAAGGCCATCGCCGATGAACAAGGTGTCGGTGCAGCCACGCTGATTGTGACGGGGGATCCCTCCTCGGTCTTCGTGGAGCTGAGCCGCAACTACCGGCTGATTGTCATCGGGAACCGGGGCAAGGGCGGCCTGGCTGAGCGGCTGCTGGGCACCACAAGCTCCAGCCTGCCCGCCTATGCCTACTGCCCTATCGTGGTCGTTCCCTACACCGACGACGATGGCAACCTGATGCATTTGAGCAACGACATCAAGCGGGTTGCCGTGGGTTCCGACGAGTCTAAGTGGGGTCTTAAGGCATTGCAGATTGCCGCCGCTTTCGCTGATAGCTGGAATGCCGAGCTGGATGTGATGTCTGCAGTGCCCAATATCTCCGGACTGACCGGCACGGGCTCGGCCGAGGAGCGCAGCGTCATGGACTCCTATCTGGATGATCTCAATACCCGAATCACTCCGCTCATGAAGACCTATCCCGATCTGCGCATCAACAAGACCGTGGTGCCAGGGTCTGCCGTAGAGGCCTTGACCCAGGCCAGCAAGACTCATGACGTGGTCGTAGTCGGCTCGCGGGGCCGCGGCGGCTTCACCGGGCTCCTGCTGGGATCTACCAGCCAGGGCCTCCTGCAGCATGCGGTCAGCCCCGTTTACGTGGTGCCGCGCAAATATGTGGAGGCCGAGGAATCCGGTCTCAAAGCTGCAGCCGACGCGGCAGAAAGCACGGATGTGGCCGATATCACCGGAGTGGAGAAGATCTCTGTGGATTTGGCCAAACCCGAGCAACTGGCTGATCTGGAGTCGACCATCGATCCCGAGCATAAGGAGTAAGGCGGTCGATTCAACGGCAAAATCGACGAAGAGCGGGGATTCCCGAAGTTCAATGAACCTGGGGATCCCCGCTCTTTTATGGCTGTCAGATCAGTGGCGAACCTTGACGGAGATCCTGACCGGAGTCTCCCGCTGATAGGTATGCGCCACAGTGCAGGACTTGGCAATATGGCGGCGGATCCGCTCCTCCAGCTTGTCCGCATCCTCCTGAGCCAGCCTGGCCGAAGTGGCATCGACGTCGACCTGCTCGTCGAAGCTCAGGTAGGCGTCGTCGTCGGAGTCATAGGTGCCGTCCACCACGATTTTCGCCCCCTTGCCCTTGCCCAGGGCGCTCTCAACAGCGAACTGGCTGGAGAGGGCTCCGCAGGCGGCCAGGGCGATCTTCATCAGATCGCCCGGGTTGAACTGATCCTCGCCCTTGCCGAAGGTGATGTGGGCCCCATTGTCGCCATAGGCGTTCCAGGTGCCGTCCTTGTCGCGTTCGACCCAAAGTCTCTTGCCCATCTGTTCCTCCTTGTCCGGCACCCAACGGGTGCGTCATCCGGATCCGGCCCTGTGGCCGGACCTGTTCCTCCAATCTAACCCGGACTGTGCAATTCGTCACCGGGGCGCGCTCAGCTGACCGAGGACTTGATAGTATGGCCGCATGGCCTTGACTCCCGAAGAACTGCAGCGTATTCGTACACGTATCCCTGAGCGTCCCGACTCGGACATTCCCACCCCCTATGAGGACTTGGTGCGCACCATCCTGCGCGAGGGCACCCTGAAGTCCGACAGGACGGGGACCGGCACCATATCCCTGTTCGGGCGGCAGATGCGCTTCGATCTGTCGCATTCCTTCCCCTTGATCACCACCAAGAAGGTCTACTTCCGGGGAATCGCCTACGAGTTGCTTTGGTTCCTGAAGGGATCGCAGAATGTGCGCTGGCTGCAGGAGAACCGCGTGCATATTTGGGACGAGTGGGCCGATCCGGAAACCGGGGATCTGGGTCCGGTCTATGGGGTCCAGTGGCGCAGCTGGCCCGCACCGACGCCGGAGGACCCCCATCACACCATTGACCAGATCGCCAAGGTGCTGGATCTGATACGTACCCATCCGGACTCCCGTCGAATGATCGTCACTGCTTGGAATCCAGCCCAGGTTGACAGCATGGCTCTGCCTCCTTGCCATGCGCTCTTCCAGTTCTATGTGGCCGACGGCAGGCTGAGTTGCCAGCTCTACCAGCGCTCCTGCGACATGTTCCTGGGCGTGCCTTTCAACATTGCCTCTTACGCCCTGCTGACCCTGATGATGGCCCAACAGGCCGATCTTGAACCTGGGGAATTCGTCTGGACCGGTGGCGACTGCCACATCTACGACAACCACGTGGAGCAGGTTCTGGAGCAGTTGTCGCGCAATCCTTATCCCTACCCGACCATGCGCATCCGCAAGGCCGACTCCATCTTCTCCTATCAGTATGAAGACTTCGAGGTAGTGGATTATCAATGCCACCCCGCCATCAAGGCCCCGGTGGCGGTCTGATGGTGCGCTGAGCCGAATACGGGCACCGTCGAATCCGAAGATTAGAATGTTCTCGTATATCTACTCACTATGAGGAGTGAACGCAACAGATGGAGCATGACAATAGTCGAAGCGGCTATCACGAACCCGAG
>NZ_JBVPQK010000355.1:0-2663 GCF_058197115.1 Bifidobacterium sp. POST2/T3 (B1) | reverse complement strand
CGCCAAGCAATGAGGCCCATCTCCATCTACACCAGATTCCTGCTGGTCATCTTCGCCAACGCCCTGATTTTCGTCACCCTTCCCACTCCGCTGGTCCTGGCCATCAACATCTACTTCTGCAGCTTCCAGGTCATCGTGGGCAGGGTCAGGAAGGGCCAGGCCTGGCTTCTGGTCTGTCTGGTCTTCGCCTTGGGCGCCTCCCTGGCCATGGTCTTCCCCGAGAACCTGCCGGGGCATTACCTGCTCTTCCTCTTCGTCGGCGTGGGCAGGATCCTCCCCCTAGTGCTGGTCGCGGCCTTCATGATGGGCACCACCAAGGTCTCGGAGCTGGTCTACCTGCTGCGCAAGATCCACGCCCCCCAGTGGCTGGTCATCCCCGTCAGCGTCCTCTTCCGCTTCTTCCCGACCGTCAGGCACGACTACGCCCAGATCAGACGGGCCATGAAATTCAGGGGGATCGCGGTCACCACCGGCGACATGGTCCGGCATCCGATGCGAACCATGGAATACATCTACGTTCCCCTGCTCAACAACGCCACCAACGTGGCCTCCGACCTGACCTCGGCCGCCCTGACCAGGGGGATCGGCGACCCCGGACCCAAGACCTCCATCCAACGGATTGCCTTCACCGGACTGGATGCACTCATGTGCGCCCTGGGTCTGGTCCTTATGGGATGTGGAGCCTATGTTGCAATGTTCCAGGCTTAGCTTCACCTACGAGGGCGCCAGCAAGCCATCCCTCAAGGAGGTCTCCTGCCGGATGGGCCAAGGACGGCTGACCGTGGTCACCGGGCCGAGCGGTTGCGGCAAGTCCACCCTGTCCAGGGTCATCAACGGCCTGATTCCCGAACTCTACGAGGGCAAGCTGGAGGGAGAGTGCCTGATCGGGGGCGAACCCACCACGGCCCGGCCCATCTACCGGCTTTCGGAGCAGGTGGGATCGGTCTTCCAGAACCCCAAGACACAGTTCTTCACCACCGACGTCCGCAGCGAGCTGGCCTTCCCCCTGGAGAACACCGGGGTCCAGCCAGATGCTATCCGGGAGCGCATAGACCAGGTGGCTGACCTCTTCGGCATCGCCCCGCTTATGGACCGGGACATCTTCTCCCTGTCGGGGGGCGAGAAGCAGATGATCGCCATCGCCTCCTCCTGCATGATGAACCCGCAGATCCTGGTCCTGGACGAGCCCTCAGGCAATCTGGACGTCGAAGCGGTGGCCAGCCTGGCGCAGATCCTGGGCCACTTGAAGGACCGGGGCCTGACCATGGTCCTGATCGAGCACCGCCTCTACTACCTGGACGGCCTGGCCGACGACTTCCTGGTCATGAAGGACGGCAGGCTGGCGGAGCACCTGTCCCCAGCCGCCATGAGAGGACTGGACGGCCCAAGCCGCCAGGCCCTGGGGCTGCGGGCTCTGAACTTGGATGCGGACCAGGACGCGAGCGCTCCAGCCAGGGTCATCACCGAGAAGACCCCCGACCTGCTCCGGGTCAGGAACCTGACCTATGCCTACCATCACGACCAGCCTCCAGCACTGGATGTGGACGACCTGACCCTGTCCAGCGAGGACATCACCGGCATCATCGGACGCAATGGAGCCGGCAAGAGCACCTTCGCCTCGGTCCTGACCGGACTGCTCAAACCTGGCGACAGGTCGGAAATCAGCCTGAATGGGACCAAGCAGACCGCCAGGGAGCGTGTCGAGGACTCCTACATGGTCTTCCAGGATGTCAACTACCAGCTCTTCAGCGAGACCGTGGAGGGCGAGATGCTCCTTGGAGCCAGGCGGACCGACCTCTTCAAGGAGGTGGCGCGAAAGCTGGACCTGGAGCGGCTCCTGGGCCGGCACCCCAACACCCTCTCCGGCGGGGAAAAGCAACGGGTGGCCATTGCGGCCGCCATATTGTCGGGCAAGCGCCTGGTGGTTCTGGACGAGCCCACCAGCGGCCTGGACCTGCTCCACATGAACCAGGTGACCGGAATGATCCGCTACATGCGCTCCCTGGGGGTCATGGTGATTGTCATCTCGCACGACCAGGAGTTCCTGGCCCAGACCTGCCAACGGTTTATCACCTTCCGCCAGGGCAGACCGGTCAGAGACAGCCACAAACTAGGCAATCTCCTTCAAGCCCTCTGAGCCTCCGAGCCCTTGCAGGGTCGGTGAATATGTCGCCGACTTGCAGGCGGTTCTCCTGTGCCCCGGACCCCGCGAACGTATACAGTAGTGGGGAAAAGAGCATCAAGGGGCGTCCCTCGCGTCGGACAGCCCCACCGCACGGCCAGGGTTATGAGAGGGCATGATGGGCTATATCGACGTCATCGGAGAGACGAAACGGTATGTGACCGGCGAGACGACCATCGTGGCCAACAACGACGTCACCTTCTCCATCGAGAAGGGCGAGCTGGTGGTCATCCTCGGCGCCTCGGGGGCGGGCAAGTCGACCGTGCTGAACATCCTGGGCGGCATGGACACCTGCAACGAGGGCCAGGTGATCGTGGACGGGAAGGACATCGCCGGCTACGACGCCCGGCAACTGACCACCTACCGTCGCTACGATGTGGGTTTCGTCTTCCAGTTCTACAATTTGGTGGCCAACCTGACCGCCAGGGAGAATGTGGAACTGGCCTCGGAGATCGTGGACGATGCCGCCGACCCGGTCCAG
>NZ_JBVPQK010000354.1:0-2672 GCF_058197115.1 Bifidobacterium sp. POST2/T3 (B1) | reverse complement strand
GTGGTGGAGATTGACGCCGCCAGCCACAATGGGGTCGACGATGCTAGGGAGCTTAGGGAGCGGGCAGGTTTCGCCCCAGTGCGTGACCGCTACAAGATCTTCATTTTGGACGAGGCTCATATGGTCACCCAGCAAGGATTCAATGCCCTGCTGAAGATCGTTGAGGAGCCGCCGGAACATGTTATGTTCATCTTCGCCACCACAGAGCCGGAGAAGGTGATCGGTACCATCCGTTCCCGCACCCACCATTACCCCTTCCGTCTGGTGCCCCAGGAAGTCATGGGGCCTTACTTGGAGGGCATTTGCGAAAAGGAGAACATCAAGGCCGAGCCTGGTGTGCTCAAGCTGGCCATGCGGGCTGGAGGTGGATCGGTGCGCGACACTCTTTCCGTGCTGGACCAGCTCATGGTAGGCGCTGACGAGCACACCATTACCTATGATGCGGCTGTAGCGCTGCTGGGGTTCACTCCTGCCGCACTCATCAGCGAAGCTGTGGATGCGCTGATCGCCCACGATGGGGCTGGCCTCTACGGGGTCATTCAAAAGGTGGTCGTCGGTGGGTTCGAGCCTCAGCGCTTCGTTGAGGATCTGCTAGCCCATGTCCGCGACCTGCTGGTTCTCAAACTGGCGGGAGAGCGGGCTGAGAGCGTGCTGAGCGAGGATGCCGACGACGACCAGGTGGCCGATCTGCATCGGCAGGCTAATGCTCTGGATCTACAGGTCCTGACCAGAATGGCTGACATCATCAATGATGCACTGGCGGGAATGAACGGAGCCACCTCGCCCAGGATGCGCTTGGAGCTGCTGGCTGCCAGGCTGCTGGCAATTGGTTGCGAGCCTATGGAACAGGCACCGGCCCAAGGGACAACTTCCGCCGGTGGTGTGGCCTCGGCGCCCGCCCGTAGCGGGTTCATCGGCGCTGACAGATCACAGCAGAACGGTCGGCCGGCCAGAGCATCCCGGTCTGGGCGTGCTGACGAGGCTGATCGCTCTGAACAACCTGGCAGAGCAGGATCATCGTCTGCAGCAGCGCCCGTCTCCTTTGCCGGGCCGCAGAGCATGGCAGGCTCTCATTCCGATTCCTCTGCTGGCGGACGGCAAGAGGGCGAAGGACTGCCCACCCATTCCGGCTCAGGCCCTGCCCAACCCGAGCGCAAGCAAGCCCCTTCCTCGCCAACTGGGCAGGCCGAATCAACCAATCCTTCCGGGCCTGCCCGGTCGGCGGAACCGCTTCAGTCTGCACAACCGGAGGCTACGCGAGGACAGGAAACAGAGATCCCGACCGGCACAGAGCTGGATAAGCGCTGGGATGCCCTGGTGGCTGCCCTGCCGGAGGAGGTCCGCCAATATGTGGTGCGGGACCGGGTGCCTACCGTGGCCATGAAAGCAGACCCCTCCGGCCGCAAACGACTGTCTATGACCTTTGACCGTCCACTCAGCCAGCATGCTTTCGCCATGGCCGTGGCTGCGCAGTCGGTTGACGGGGAGACCAAAGTTCCACGTATTGTCATGGTTCGCGCTCGCCAAGAGTTCGGACAGGACACTATGATCGCCCCATCAGGGACGGCTGCTAACGGCGAGACGGTAGAGTCTGTCAACAAGATGTCCCCCCAGCGTCGGGCAGAGGTCAAGAAGGAGGTGGCTCTGGCTCGGGCTGGCTTGGCCACCATGAACCTTGGAGCGGCGGTCATGCCTCATGCGGCCACGGAGCAAGGGCATGCCCCTAGGGAGATGACGGCCTCGGCGGGTCACCAGGGTGAGACCGGAGCATCGACGTCGGACGGAAGGTCCACCTCTGGAGAAGCTGCAGGCGACGGAAACTCCGACGACGCTCACCACCCGGTCGGCGGCCCGGTCCAGTCGTCTCCGGAACCGTTGCCGGCTGCCGGCTTCGGCTCAACCGCTTCAACGGTGTTGCCGGACGACGATCCCTGGGCTCACCCCATTCCAGCGACTCATGCGCCGCAAAAGACCCGGCAGCCTGGTGATGGCAGCGACGGGACCACTATCCAGAAAGACCACGAGTCCAAAAAAGTTGCTCTGCCGGACATGAGCGATGACACGGATCCTTGGGCCCTGCCCGATTCCGGAATCACCGCTGCAGTTTCTACGGAGTCCTCCAACAGTCAAGGCCATGAAGCTTCAGACCAGGGGCCTGGAGTTTCGAAATCGGTTGATTCGTCGGGTCAGGGAAGCGCCTCGGGTGCAACCTCGGCTCCGACATTGGGGACCGGATCGGTTGCTGACGAAGGGACCATGGCGACTGGCATCCCAACCTCGCCGGATATACAGAGCGACGATCGCGGTTCGGGTACCGCAGGCGGATCGGATGGTTCCCGAGCAATGGCAAAGGCATCCGGATCTGAGGACAGGAGGATGCCAGCAGGCTTCGCTAGCTCGGCATCCAGTGGTCTCGGTCAGGATGCTTCATCCGCTGTGGCTGCCTCCCAGAATTCGGGGCCTTCCGTGGATCCCGAGGACGATGTCTATTCCATGGACGATGCCCGGCTCGGGGCGAATAATGCCATGAACCAGGATGAACTGACCAAAATGTTTGACGTGACTAAGGTGGAGGATTTTGCTGCTGACGACCCCCAGAATCCGATCAACGTCCAAAAGCGCCGGCAGGAACAGGCGCAGCGACAGGGAGGTGAATGATGGCTGCTACCTAT
>NZ_JBVPQK010000353.1:0-2693 GCF_058197115.1 Bifidobacterium sp. POST2/T3 (B1) | reverse complement strand
GTTCTGGTCTGGGTTGTGGCCGCCACGGTCCTGATCACAGCCATCACCGCCCACGCTCCCACCTGGGTGCTCTATTTGGTCACCCCCTTCATGGCGGCCATTCCGCCCTGGGGAGCCATGAGCCGTAGCCGGTGGACGCACCTGCTACGCGGCGACCACCGTGCCACCAACCAAGCCCTGTCCCTATCTGGGGTCTTCGACGAGGCCATGTGGGTGATCGGCAACCCATTGGCTTCGATACTGGCGGTCATTTCCGGCGTGTTGGCTTTCTCTTTCACTGGAGTCTGTGTGCTGATCGGGGCCTTTATGTTCCTCTCCTGTCGAGAAACCGAGCCCCCTTCGCAGACAGACATGGCGCGCGCCCAGGGCATCACCCGCAAGGAGTACCGGGAGCGGCAGGCTCAGCAGGTGGCCCGTCTGCGTGCCCAGGAGGGAGGGAACGGCCACAGCGGCGCCTTCTGGAGCGCCGGCATGATCGCCATCTGTGCCACCTGGTTCGGTCTGGGAGCCTTCCAGAGCGCTGCATCCATCTCCATCATCGCCTTCGCCACCGAGCAGGGGATGAAACAGATGACCGGGTTCGTCTTCGCCTGCTTCTCCTTCAGCTCCCTGGTCGGCGCTCTGCTCTACGGGGCCAAGAACTGGACCATCCCCCTCTGGAAGCGTTTCTACTTCTGCCTGCTGGTGGTCAACCTGGGCATCGGAACCTTCATGTTCGCCAGGAATCTGTGGACCATCATGGTCATCTACCTGATCATCGGTGTCTGCCAGGCACCCACCTGGATCAATGGCAACCAGCTCATGCTCCACCTGGTGCCGCCCATCCGCTTCACCGAAGGCATGGCCTGGCTGAGCGCCATGAATTCGATCGGGTCCTCGGCCGGTTCGGCTGTGGCCGGGCAGTTCATCGACCGTTACGGATCCCAGGGCGGGTTCGGGGTGGTCACCACTCTGGCCCTGGCCTCGCTGGCCATCGCCTTTGTAGGCTTCCATCAGATTCGCAATAGCACTGAGGAGCCCATTCTGACCGAGCTACCCGCCTAAGTCCGTAACGTAAGGCTTTTGCGCACAAGCGGCTCCCGGTACCCCGACAGCACAGGAGGAATGATTGAATGGGCTACCGTGCGTAGATTAATCGGACAGCTGCTCAAGTTCGGCATCGTGGGCGTCATCGCCTTCCTGATCGACATCGGCATCATGAACCTGCTGATCATGGGGCCGCACCTGAACAATGTCCTGGCCGGGGCCATCTCCTTCCTGATCTCGCTGGTTTTCAACTACCTGGCCAGCATGCGCTACGTCTTCAAGCATCGGGAGGACATGGCACGGTGGATGGAGATTACGGTCTTCCTGGTCTCCTCAGTCATAGGCCTGGGAATCAATGAGGTGATCCTATGGATGGGTACCGCCATGCTACCCCCGGATGCCATCACCACCATGCACGCCCGTTACCTGCTCTACGCCAACATCGCCAAGATCACTGCCACCGTCGTGGTGGCCATCTGGAACTTCCTGATCCGCAAGTGGCTGCTGGACGCGCCTGCACCCGGCAAGCCGGTCAACCCGCGTTCGGTGGCCCACCGTCTAGGAGCCTGGTCCCTGCGTCACAAGCCCTTCGGCTGGCACTGAGCCAACCAGTCCAGGCGAGGCTACTATGGGACAGGAATAGTCAGCCATCCGCCAGGCGAACCGAATCATCCTGAGTGGTCATGCCGGACGGACCGGAAAGGAAGCACCATGCCTGTCATCCACACTCATGTAAGCACACCCATCACCGCCGAACAGCGCGAGCGGATCAAGACCGCCTACGGCAAGGCCATCACCGCCGTCCCCGGCAAGTCCGAGGGCTGGCTCATGTGCCCATTCGAGTCGGACATGCCCATCTACTTCGCTGGTGACGACAGCAAGCCCGCCGCATATGTGGAAGTCAACGTCTTCGGCAGCGACGTGCCCAAGTCCGCCTGGGAAAGCCTGACCAAGACCATCATGGATACATTGGAATCGGAGCTGTCCATCCCCAAGGACCGCACCTACATCCGCTACACGGCTACTACTGACTGGGGTTGGAACGGCGGCAATTTCTGAATTGGCCAATTCCCTGTAACGCATAAGGAGGCCTTCCCGCGCATAATCTGCTGCGGGAAGGCCTCCTGCTTAAGCCCAGATCCCTATTTCAAAGGATCGTTTGTGGGATAATCGGAGTCGGATCTGCTACTCAGCGACGACCTTGACCGTGAAAGCGGCCGAGATCTCGGGGTGCAGAGCTACGGTTGCCGGGAACTCGCCTGTGGTCTTGATGGTCTCCACGGAGATTGTGCGTGGATCCACGTCGGCCAGGGAGCGAAGAGCCTGAGCGATGGCATCGTTGGAGATGCCGCCGAAGAGCTTGCCCGAATCGGACACCTTGGCTGCGATCTCGACGGTCTGCCCATCGATGGCGGCCTTGGCAGCCACAGCATCCTCACGGGTGGCCATGGACTTGGCGCGACGGGCCCGCTGCAGGGACTCGATCTGCGCAGCAGCCCCCTTGGACCAGGCAAAAGCCAGTCCCTGAGGAATCAGGAAGTTGCGGGCATAGCCGGGCTTGACTGCGACAACGTCGCCCTTATGACCCAGATCGGTCACAGTATCGGTCAGAATAACCTTGGTTTCCTTTGCCATAATCCTGACCTCCCTCAGCGACCGTTGGTGGC
>NZ_JBVPQK010000352.1:0-2694 GCF_058197115.1 Bifidobacterium sp. POST2/T3 (B1) | reverse complement strand
GCCACCAACGGTCGCTGAGGGAGGTCAGGATTATGGCAAAGGAAACCAAGGTTATTCTGACCGATACTGTGACCGATTTGGGTCACAAGGGCGACGTTGTCGCAGTCAAGCCCGGCTATGCGCGCAACTTCCTGATTCCCCAGGGCCTGGCTTTCGCCTGGTCCAAGGGCGCTGCTGCGCAGATCGAGTCCCTGCAGCGGGCCCGTCGCGCCAAGTCCATGGCCACTCGTGAGGATGCCGTGGCCGCCAAGGCCGCCATCGATGGGCAGACTGTCGAGATCGCAGCCAAGGTGTCCGATTCAGGCAAGCTCTTCGGCGGCATTTCCAACGATGCCATCGCCCAGGCTCTTCGCCCCCTGGCCGACGTCGATCCCCGCTCCATCTCCGTGGAGACCATCAAGACCACTGGCGAGTTCCCGGCAACCGTAGCTCTGCACCCCGAGATCTCGGCCGCTTTCACGGTCAAGGTCGTCGCTGAGTAGCAAATCCGACCCCGATTATCCCATTAACGATCCTTTGAAATAGGGATCTGGGCTTAAGCAGGAGGCCTTCCCGCAGCAGATTATACGCGGGAAGGCCTCCTTATGCGTTACAGGGGATTACTCAATTTTAGAAATTGCCGCCGTTCCAACCCCAGTCAGTAGTGGCCGTGTAACGGATGTAGGTGCGGTCCTTGGGGATGGACAGCTCCGATTCCAATGTGTCCATGATGGTCTTGGTCAGGCTTTCCCAGGCGGACTTGGGCACGTCGCTGCCGAAGACGTTGACTTCCACATAGGCGGCAGGCTTGCTGTCGTCACCGCTGAAGTAGATGGGCATGTCCGATTCGAAGGGGCACATGAGCCAGCCCTCGGACTTGCCCGGAACGGCGGTGATGGCCTTCCCGTAGGCCGTCTTGATCCGTTCACGCTGTTCGGCGGTGATCGGTGTACTTACATGAGTGTGAATAACAGGCATGGTGCTTCCTTTCCGGTCCGTCCGGCATGACCACTCAGGATGATTCGATCCGCCTGACGGATGGCTGACTATTCCCGTCCCATAGTAGCCTTGACTGGAAAGGTTGGCTCAGTGCCAGCCAAAGGGTTGGTGACGTAGGGACCAGGCTCCCAGACGGTGGGCCACCGAACGCGGGTTGACCGGCTTGCCAGGTGCAGGCGCGTCCAGCAGCCACTTGCGGATCAAGAAGTTCCAGATGGCCACCACGACGGTGGCAGTGATCTTGGCGATGTTGGCATGGAGCAGGTAGCGGGCGTGCATGGTGGTGATGGCATCCGGCGGCAGCATGGCAGTGCCAATCCATAGGATCACCTCGTTGATTCCCAGGCCGATGACTGAGGAGACCAGGAAGACTGTCATTTCCATCCACCGGGCCATGTCCTCCCGATGCTTGAAGACATAGCGCATGCTGGCCAGGTAATTGAAAACGAGGGAGATCAGGAAGGAGATGGCTCCGGCCAGGACATTGTTCAGGTGCGGCCCCATGATCAGCAGGTTCATGATGCCGATGTCGATCAGGAAAGCGATGACGCCCACGATGCCGAACTTGAGCAGCTGTCCGATTAATCTACGCACGGTAGCCAATTCAATCATTCCTCCTGTGCTGACGGAGTGCCGGGAACCGCTTGTGCGCAAAAGCCTTACGTTACGCCCTCAGGCGGGCAGCTCAGTCAGAATGGGCTCCTCAGTGCTGTTGCGGATTTGACGGAAGCCTACAAAGGCGATGGCCAGCGAGGCCAGAGCCAGAGTAGTGACCACCCCGAACCCGCCCTGGGATCCGTAACGGTCGATGAACTGCCCGGCCACAGCCGAACCGGCGGAAGAACCGATCGAATTCATGGCGCTCAGCCAGGCCATGCCTTCGGTGAAGCGGATGGGCGGCACCAGGTGGAGCATGAGCTGGTTGCCGTTGATCCATGTGGGCGCCTGGCAGACGCCGATGATCAGGTAGATGACCATGATGGTCCACAGATTCCTGGCGAACATGAAAGTTCCGATGCCCAGGTTGACCACTAGCAGGCAGAAGTAGAAACGCTTCCAGAGGGGGATGGTCCAGTTCTTGGCACCGTAGAGCAGGGCACCGACCAAGGAGCTGAAGGAGAAGCAGGCGAAGACGAATCCGGTCATCTGCTTCATCCCCTGCTCGGTGGCGAAGGCGATGATGGAGATGGATGCCGCGCTCTGGAAGGCTCCCAGGCCGAACCAGGTGGCACAGACGGCAATCATGCCGGCGCTCCAGAAGGCCCCGCTGCGGCCGTTCCCGCCTTCCTGGGCCCGAAGACGAGCCACCTGCTGAGCCTGTCGTTCCCGGTACTCCTTGCGGGTGATGCCCTGGGCGCGGGCCATGTCCGTCTGCGAAGGGGGCTCGGTTTCTCGACAGGAGAGGAACATAAAGGCTCCCACCAGCACGCAGATTCCAGTGAAAGAGAAAGCCAACACGCCCGAAATGACCGCCAGTATGGAAGCCAGTGGGTTGCCGATCACCCACATGGCCTCGTCGAAGACCCCTGACAGGGACAGGGCCTGGTTGGTGGCACGGTGGTCGCCGCGTAACATATGAGTCCACCGGCTACGGCTCATGGCTCCCCAGGGCGGAATGGCCGCCATGAAGGGGGTGACTAAATAGAGCACCCAGGTGGGAGCGTGGGCGGTGATGGCTGTGATCAGGACCGTGGCGGCCACAACCCAGACCAGAAC
>NZ_JBVPQK010000351.1:0-2698 GCF_058197115.1 Bifidobacterium sp. POST2/T3 (B1) | reverse complement strand
GGCGGCCTTCTGGCGGGCCTGCTGTTGCTCCTGGCCATCGCGCTGGTCATCCATGGACTGCGCAAGGGGCAGGATACTGACGCCGATCGCTGGGCCCTGACCCGGCGCACCGCCATGGTCCTGATCCTGGCCCTTATGGTCCTGACCCCCAGCACGGTTAGCAAGACCACCAACAAAGCGGTCAACGCTACTGATGTCTTTATTGCGGTTGACATAACCGGATCGATGGCAGTCAAGGATGCCGGATATGGCGATCAGGAAGGAATCAGCCGGCTGGCGGCGGCACGGACAGCCGTCCACGACCTGACGCGCATTTACCCGGATGCCTCCTTCTCGGCCCTGAGCTTCGGTGCCTCAGCCAGCATCGATCTGCCCCTGACCCCCGACGTTCGGGCTGTGGACAACTGGGCCAGGGGACTGGCGACAGAGCCCACATCCAGGTCCGCCGGCTCCAGCCTGGATGCTCCGCTGGATCGCCTGAGCCTGGTCTTGAAACAGACCAAGGACCGGCATCCGGACGACCGAATCCTGCTCTACCTGATCAGCGATGGCGAACAGACCGGGCCTGAAGAACGGCGATCCTTCAGTGTCCTCAGGGAAGGGCTGGATGATGCCTTTGTGCTGGGAACCGGCTCGACCAAGGGCGGCATGGTGCCCCTGAGCTCCGATGCCGGCGGAGGCGATGCCGACGGCTGGGTGACGGACCCCAAGACCGGCCAGCCGGGCATCTCCGCCATGGACCCCAAAACCCTCAAGGCCATTGCCGACGAGATGAGCGGCCACTACCAGGACCTGGCCAAGGGGACCACAGTGGGTGAAGGGGCTACGGCTGCGGCTTCCAAGCGGTACCGGGTGACCAAGGTCGACCAGGTCCGCCTACATGTCACCCCGCTGGTCTGGCCGCTGGCACTGGTGGAGCTGATCCTGATCCTGATCGAGACGGGACTCTGGATCCGCACTTCGAGGAGACTGCTATGAGTAGGAAGTCCCAGCAAGATGCAAGAAGCGGCCGCCGCCTGCGAGTGCGCCTGATTTTGGCTGGCTTGGCCTTGGTTGCAGCCCTGGCCGGAGCCTGGGGCCTGATCAACGTCAAAGCCATCGCCACCTATAACGAGGGCACGCGCGTGCTGAGCACCAACGTTCGACAGGTCCAAAACCCCCAGGCCGATCCAGCATCCATCAAGGCTCTGCAGGACCAGGCCGAGCATCTCTTCGCCCAGGTCGAACGGCCGGGACCCCTGATTCTGCCACAGACCAGGCAGGCTGCCCAGGCCAACCGATCCGCCAACGCTGCGCTGACCAGCCGCACCGAGCGCCTGCTCAAGAAGCAGAAGGCCGATAAGGCCCAAGACGGAAAGGACGGATCCGGCAAGGGCTCCTCCTTAGGACTGACCAAGCAGCAGGAGGCCGAGGTGGAGGATCTGCTTAGACGCAACCAGCAGCAGAGCGAACCGTCTGCATCCCCCACGCCTTCAGGCCAGGCGAGCGACAATAAGGGTCAGGGGAAGAACGTCAAACCCTGGTGACCGGCCGCACATAGCCTTTCGCGCGAGTCATTCCAACGCCTCCTTTCCAGCAAATCGATCCTCATGCAGGCGAACATCTTCCAGCCATCTGACCGACAGAATCAAGAAATAGCGGTAAATCTGTCCACAGCCAGATGAATCGGACCTCATTCGACCACATGGCCCTACTGGGATCATTTCAGGAGGATCGCCATGTTGTAGTAGAGGCATGTATAGGTCATCCTCATCACTGCCCGCCCTGAGCACCTTCCTGGAACAACCCTCCTACCTGGCTGATCCGGACTCAGCTGGATCCTGCCCCTGTCATGCACGGGCAGCCCGCTGTCGGACCTTGCTGTCCGACATGGTACGACAGTCGCGAGCCACTCTGGTCCATCTGAGTGAATTAGCCGACCAGGCTCTGAGGGTCGACTGGCAAGGGCGGGCCGCTGAAGCCTATCGGACCCAGGTGCGGGCCATGGATGCCCTCTGCCAGGATCAGCGTGTCCAGGCAGGGCGCACCTTGGGCCTGATCGATCAAGAGAGCCGGCCATGAAGCGGACGATCACTGCCGCCCCCGACAACCACGGCTATACACGCACCGAGCTGGACCATCTGACCGGCATGGCGGATCGGCTCAACCAGGCAGGTGGTGCCCTGGCCACCATGCAATCCCAATGGGTTCTGACCAATCAGGCCATCCGCAGAACCATGCCGGAGCTGCCAGCCCTTCCTTGCGCACAGGCTTCAGTGCCGCCGCCGGGTCACGCCCATCTGCCCCTGGATCTGATGGTGTCCTTCTGCAATGACCAGGCCCAAGCCTGCGAAGATCTGCGCACCCAGCTCCAGTCTGTGGCCGACAAGCTGACCAAGGCCTATGGGCTGTATTCGCAGGCTGAATCATTAATGGATAGGCTGATGAACTCCCTGATGTCCAAGGCATTGACCGTCTTTCAGCCCATCGCCCCGTTCATGCTGGGATCCATCGGCTTGGGCCTGGGAGCAGCCAAACTGACCGATCACCTGGACGCATCACAACTCCAGGAATTCCTGGAAACCACGGCCAACATCCAACAACCCCTGCTGAACGCCGTCGCATCCGGCCCGTCCTCGGACCATCATGATCCCATTGGCGGATTGGTTACCGGCCCCGGCCTACTGATGCCTTTGATACTTGCTCATTTCCAGGGTGA
>NZ_JBVPQK010000350.1:0-2698 GCF_058197115.1 Bifidobacterium sp. POST2/T3 (B1) | reverse complement strand
TCACCCTGGAAATGAGCAAGTATCAAAGGCATCAGTAGGCCGGGGCCGGTAACCAATCCGCCAATGGGATCATGATGATCCGAGGACGGGCCGGATGCGACGGCGGTCAGCAGGGGCTGTTGGATGCTGGCCGTAGTTTCCAGGAATTCCTGGAATTGCGATGCATCCAGGTGATCGGTCAGTTTGGCTACTCCCAGGCCCAAACCGATAGATCCAAGCATGAATGGGGCAATAGGCCGAAAGACGGTCAAGGCTTTGGACATCAGGGAATTCATCAGCCTGTCCATGAATGATTCAGCCTGCGAATACAGCCCGTAGGCCTTGATCAGCCGGTCGGCCACAAATTGGAGCCGGGTGCGCAGATCTTCGCAGGCTTGGGCCTGGTCATTGCAGAAGGACACCATCAGATCCAGGGGCAGATGGGCATGACCTGGCAGCGGCATGGCAGCTTGGGCGCAAGGAAGGGCTGGCAGCTCCGGCATGGTTCTGCGGATGGCCTGATTGGTCAGAACCCATTGGGATTGCATGGTGGCCAGGGCACCACCTGCCTGGTTGAGCCGATCCGCCATACCGGTCAGATGGTCCAGCTCGATGCGTGTATAGCCGTTGGCATCGGGGGCAGCGGTGATCGTCCGTTTCATGGCTGGCTCTCCTGATCAATCAGGCTCAAGGTGCGCCCTGCCTGGACGCGCTGATCCTGGCAGAGGGCATCCATGGCCCGCACCTGGGCCCGATAGGCTTCAGCGGCCCGCCCTTGCCAGTCGACCCTCAGAGCCTGGTCGGCTAATTCACTCAGATGGATCAGGGTGGCTCGCGTCTGTCTTGCCATGTCGGACAGGATGGTCCGACAACGGGCTGCCCGTGCATGACAGGGGCAGGATCCAGCTGAGTCCGGATCAGCCAGGTAGGAGGGTTGCTCCAGGAAGGGGCTCAGGGCGGGCAGTGAAGAGGATGACCTATACATGCCTCTACTACAACATGGCAATCATTCTGAAACGATCCCCGTAGGGCCATGTGGTCGAATGAGGTCCGATTCATCTGGCTGTGGACGGATTTACCGCTGATTCTTGATTCTGTCGCTCAGATGGCTTGGAGATGTTCGTCTGCATGAGGATCGATTTGCTGGAAAAGAAGCGTTGGAATGACTCACCTGAAAGGCTGTGTGCGGCTGGTCACCAAGGTTTGATGTTCTTCCCCTGACCCTTGTTGTCGCTCGCCTGGCCTGAGGGCGTGGGGGAGGAAGACGGTTCGTTCTGCTGCTGGTTGCGCCTGAGCAGATCCTCCACCTCGGCCTCCTGCTGCTTGGTTAGTCCCGATGAGGAGCCCTTGCCTGATCCCCTCTGTCCGTCCTGGGCCTTATTGGCCTTCTGATTTTTGAGCAGACGCTCCGTGCGGCTGGTCAGCGCAGCGTTGGCAGCTCGGTTGGCCTGGGCAGCCTGTCTGGTCTGCGGCAGAATCAGGGGTCCAGGCCGTTCGACCTGGGCGAAGAGATGCTCGGCCTGCTCCTGCAGAGCCTTGATGGATGCTGGATCGGCCTGCGGGTTTTGGATCTGTCGAACGTTGGTGCTCAGCGCGCGCGTGCCCTCGTTATAGGTGGCGATGGCTTTGACGTTGATCAGGCCCCAGGCTCCGGCCAGGGCTGCAACCAAGGCCAAGCCAGTCAAAATCAGGCGCACTCGCAGGCGACGGCCGCTCCTTGCGTCTTGCTGGGACTTCCTGCTCATAACAGTCTCCTCGAAGTGCGGATCCAGAGCCCCGTCTCAATCAGGATCAGGGCCAACTCCACCAGTGCCAGCGGCCAGACCAGCGGGGTGACATGCTGGCGGACCTGGCCTACCTTGGTCACCCGGTAGCGCTTGGAAGCTGCAGCCGTACTCCCCTCACGCAAGGTCGTCCCCTTGGTCAAGGCCTGATAGTGGCCGCTCATCTCGTCGGCCATGGCCTTGAGGGTTTTCGGATCCATGACGGAGATGCCCGGCTGGCCGGTCTTTGGGTCCGTCACCCAGCCGTCGGCATCGCTTCCGCCGACATCGGAGCTCAAGGGCACCATGCCACCCTTGGTCGAGCCGGTTCCCAGCACAAAGGCATCGTCCAGACCTTCCCTGAGGACGCTGAAGGATCGTCGTTCATCAGATCCGGTCTGTTCGCCGTCGCTGATCAGGTAGAGCAGGATTCGGTCGTCCGGATGCCGGTCCTTGGTCTGTTTCAAGACCAGGCTCAGGCGATCCAGCGGAGCATCGAGGCTGGAGCCGGAGGATCGGGATGTGGGCTCTGTAGCCAGCCCCCTGGCCCAGTTGTCCACAGCCCGTACGTCGGGTGTCAGGGGCAGATCGACGCTGGCCGAAGCGCCGAAGCTCAGGGCCGAGAAAGAGGCATCGGGGTAGGTGCGTGTCAGTTCGTGGACAGCTGCCCGGGCCGCATCCAGTCGGCTGATTCCTTCCTGGTTGCCATATCCAGCATCCTTGACCGCCATGGATCCGGTTACGTCAACCGCGATGAAAACATCAGTGGCGTTGATGGCTTTATTAGTGGTCTTGCTGACCGTGCTGGGGGTCAGGACCATGAGGGCCAGGATCAGGACCATGGCGGTGCGCCGGGTCAGGGCCCAGCGATCGGCATCCGTATCCTGCCCCTTGCGCAGTCCATGGATGACCAGCGCGATGGCCAGGAGCAACAGCAGGCCCGCCAGAAGGCCGCC
>NZ_JBVPQK010000349.1:0-2739 GCF_058197115.1 Bifidobacterium sp. POST2/T3 (B1) | reverse complement strand
GTCGAAAAGCGAGTCGAAACCCGCCTGCCTGAAATCGGTGACCTGCGACATGAGAGGCTACTCCCTATCGAATATTTAATGAATGTATGCTAAACCCTACTATTCTTGCAACAGATACCGACACGGCCGAGCCCCGGACCACCGCAGACAAGGCGGCATCAAGCCGGACTGATTATTCATTGCTAATCAGTCGCTGTTGATTGACTATTGACCGCTAACCGTCTCGCTAAGGCAGAACGACCAGCGGGAACGTCTCAGCGTAATCGCTGCATTCAGGTCAGGAATGCGCATTCACAGACAACTGATCAATTAAGTCTTGGGGAATATGGTCGACCACACAGGCAGCCATGCGCCGGTACCCCTCAAGTCCCGGATGGAAGTGATCGATGCCCCAGAAGTCGGGTCGGTCAGTGCCGACATCGTCGCGGGTAGCATCCACGAAGGGCACCGAAGCCTCTTGACAGACCTGACGGCTGGTCTGCGTCTGACGGGCTATCCGACGTTCCACCTCGGCCCTGAGCGCCCGGCCCAGGGCAGGATCCCGATAGAGCTGACCGGAGCTGAGGACCAGCACCTGGCGGCCCTTGTCTTTGGCCAGCTCGATGCTGGCTGCCAGGTCATCCCGCCACTGCTCATCGGTGCGATTGGCCATGATGTCGTTGGATCCTGCACACAGGACCAGCAGATCAGGATGGTCCTGCAAGGCAGGAAGAAACCGGTAGCGGACCCTGCGGATGGTGGCCCCCAGCCGACCCTGGGTCGACCAGGAGACCGGACGCCCCAGCCGAGTGGCCAGGCATGCGGCTATGTCAGGGACGAAGCCCTGACTCTGGTCCTTTACCCCGCAGCCGACCGCCATGGAGTCGCCCACCACCAGCATGGTCAGCGGCTCCAGGTCACGGCCTTGGTCCGGAGGTGAACACAGTCCTCGGCGTGAGCCGGGCGGCTCTTTTGCCAGAGTGATGTGCTCCTTGGCCCACCAAGCCTGCACCAGTGCCACCGGATTCATGTCCGCCGCCGCCTTTCGCCGTTTGCCGCCCCTCTTGGGGAATTGCCGTTCGGAATTTTAACGCGAACACCGGCCTGGCGGAAACCAGAAAGCTCACCTGGGCGAACGGTAGGCAGGCCCATCAGACTGCGAGTCAGCGAAGGTCTTCAATTCCTCCAACGCATGTGCAGCCTGGTTCATCTGCTCCTTTACCCTCTCCGGCGCAGTGCCCCCCTGGCCCTGGCGAGCACGCACGGCTCCCCCGGCGGTCAGGACTGAACGGACCTTCGGGGCTTGATCGGCAGGTACCCAGTCAGCGAAGACACTGGCGAAATCGTCATCATCCAAGTCAGCCAGCTCGCAACCACGACCCTCGGCCAGCTTGACGCAGGCCCCGGAGAGTTCGTGGGCATGCCGGAAGGGCACCCCCTGTCTGACCAGCCACTCGGCCAAGTCGGTGGCCAGAGCAAATCCTGTGGGGGCTTGCTCCTCCAGGCGATCCTTGTTGAAGGTCAAAGTGGCGACCATGCCGGCAAAGGCGGGCAGCAGGACTTCCAAAGTGTCCACCTGGTCGAAGACCGCCTCCTTGTCCTCCTGCAGGTCGCGCGCATAAGCTGTCGGCAGCCCCTTGAGAGTGGTCAGCAGGCCAGCCAGATCCCCGACCAGCCGACCGGCCTTGCCGCGAGCCAGCTCAGCCACGTCCGGATTCTTCTTTTGAGGCATGATGGAGGACCCGGTCGAGTAGCCGTCGTCCAGGCGGACAAAGGCGAACTCCTGGGTGTTCCAGATGATGATCTCCTCGGCCAGTCTGGACAGATCCACGCCGATCATGGCAGCGACAAAGGCGAACTCGGCCACCACATCCCTTGCTGCAGTCCCATCGATGGAGTTGGCACAGACCCGGCTAAAGCCCAAATCCCGTGCCACTGGTAGTGGGTCCAGACCCAGGGTGGTGCCGGCGAGCGCGCCGGATCCATATGGACTGGCATCGGCACGCTGGTCCCAGTCCCTCAGGCGTTCCAGGTCACGGATGAGAGGCCAGACATGGGCCATGAGCTGGTGGGACAGCAGGACAGGCTGAGCGTGCTGCATGTGTGTGCGGCCAGGCATGACCGTGGTTCCCGCCGCACGGGCCTGATCCATCAGAGCCTGTGCTGTACGCAGCAGGTCCTTGGCCAGCACCCGGGCGTGACGGCGCAGCCAGATCCGAATCAGGGTGGCGATCTGATCGTTGCGCGAACGTCCGGCCCGCAGCTTGCCGCCCAGCTGATCCCCCGCTATGTCGATCAGACCACGCTCCAGAGCAGTGGCCTCATCCTCATCACCAGGTTCAGGGGCAAAGGCGCCGGAATCCACCTGGTCCTGGAGTTCATCCAGTGCCTTCTCCATGCGTGCCAGTTCGTCATCATCCAGCAACCCAGCACGGTTGAGAGCCCGAGCATGGGCCCGGGAACCGGCCAGGTCGTCATCGGCCAGTCGCCAATCAAACTGGGTGGACCGGCTCAGCTCGACCAGCGCCGGTGAGGGACCTCCGCTGAAGCGCCCGCCCCAGAGAGCCATGGGCTTGTCGCCGGTGCTCACTGCTCTTGTCCGTCTTGTGCGATGCCGTTGCCGAAGCGCATATCACGGGCAGCGGCCACCTTGTCGGCCAGGCCATAGATGGCGATGAACCCATTGGAGGCATTCTGGTCGAAGCTGTCACCGGACTCGTAGGTGGCCAGGCTGTAGTCGTAGAGGGAGCTGTCGGAGTG
>NZ_JBVPQK010000348.1:0-2749 GCF_058197115.1 Bifidobacterium sp. POST2/T3 (B1) | reverse complement strand
CAGTGCACGGACGAGTCCGAGCTCAGGAAGGTGCTGGCCGACCCCTCGGTGACCTATTATTGCGGATTTGACCCCACAGCCCCCTCACTGCACGTGGGCAATCTGGTCCAGCTGCTCAACATGCGTCACCTGCAGGCGGCCGGTCTGCATCCCATCGCCGTTGTGGGCGGGGCCACCGGGCTGATTGGCGACCCTCGGCAGTCGGGGGAGCGCACCCTGAATCCCAAGCAGACCGTGGCCGAGTGGACCGAGCGGCTGCGTGGCCAAATCGGACGCTTCCTGGACACCGAAGGTGAGAATCCAGTCCGGTTCGTCAACAACTACGAGTGGACCGGTTCCATGAGCACCATCGACTTCCTACGCGATGTGGGCAAGAACTTCCGCATGGGCACCATGCTGGCCAAGGACACGGTGGCCCGCCGCTTAGACTCCGACGAGGGCATCTCCTTTACCGAGTTCAGCTACCAGGTGCTTCAGGGCAACGACTTTCTTGAGCTCTTCGACCGTTACGGATGCAGTCTGCAGCTTGGCGGCAGCGACCAGTGGGGGAACCTGACCAGTGGTCTGGACCTGATCCGCAAGGTGCGCAACGCGTCAGTCAATGTGATGACCAGCCCGTTGATTACTGACTCCCAGGGCAAGAAGTTCGGCAAGTCCGAGGGCAACGCGGTCTGGCTGGATCCCACCATGTTCAGCCCCTACCGCTTCTACCAGTTCTGGTTCAACCAGCCTGACGACCAGGTGGTCAAGCTGCTGAAGACCTTCACCTTCCTGCCCAAGGTCGAGATCGAGCGTTTGGAGGAGAGGACCGCTCAGGATCCGGGTGCTCGCGAAGCCCAGAAGGTCCTGGCCTGGCAGGTGACCTCCTATGTGCACGGCGAACATGCCGCCCAGGGGGCCATCGACGCCTCGGGTGCCCTCTTCGGTCGTGGCAAGACTCTGGAGGAGTTGGACGAGGATGTGCTGGATTCTGCTCTCGACGGGCTCAAGGTCGATGATGGTCAAGGCGGGCGAGCTCTGCCTGCGGCCAGCGAAGGTCAGCGTCTGGTGGAGGCCGGGGTTGCCGCCGGGCTCTTCCACTCGGTCTCCGAGGCCCGCAAGACTGTGGCCTCGGGTGGCTTCTATCTGAATAACCAACGGGTCGAGGATCCGGATCAGGTATTGGGGAACAAGGACTTTCTGCATGGGCGCTTCGCCCTGGTTCGCAGAGGAAAGAAGGCCCTGGGCGCGCTTGAGCGTCGGGCCGGCAAGTAGGAACGTAGGAATTAAGGACACTGATGGCAGAAGAACACAATCATTCCCGGGGCGATCGCGGACGGGACCGGGGCGGCTCGCGTCCAGGCGGCTTCCGGTCGGGCGGCCGTCGCTCTTCGGGCTTCCATAAGGGCGGTTCACACACGGGCGGATACCACTCCGGAGGCTATCGTTCGGGAGGTCACCGTTCCGGCAACTTCCACAACCATGACAGTGAGGGCGGCGAAGAGCGTCGTTCCGAGAACAGGAATGGCCAGCGGCCCTTCCGCGGGCGCGGGCACGACCGGTTCGAGCGTGACAATCGCGGATACAGACATGACCGTCAGGATGGTCACGGCGGCTTCCGCAGGGATTCCGATCGGGATCGGCATTTTGACAGGCGTGACGACCGCCACGGTCGTCGGCAGGATGGCGATCGTCCACGTCGTGACTTCCATGCCAACGGGAATGGCGGATATGGGCATCGTGATCGTGACAACGACCGCGGTCGGTCGGGGTATGGCGATCGACGTTCCGGGCGCAGCTACCAGCGGCATGACCGTGACCGTGATCGTAGCCAGGGCTTCCACGGGGACCGCCGCCGGGATGACGACCGGAGGTTTGATCGTCGGCAGGATGAGCGGTCCGGTGGGGGTCGCCCCTGGAACAACCGCTCACGTGATGACCGTCCACGTCAGGACCGTTCACATGGGGATCGTCCCTACGGCAACCACTCCTATGGCGATCGTTCCCGTGATGACCATCGTCAAGGCGGCTATCGGGGCGACCGTTCACGTGACGGCAGGTATCAGAGCCAGCATGGCCGTGATGACCGTCGTCGTGATGATCATCGCCATGACGACCGCCGAGGGGCCTATCAGCGTGACCGCCAGAATGGCTATGACCGTGGTCGCCGCAACTCTGACGGGACCATCTCCTACCCCTCGCAGAACCCCTATACGGATCGTCGGCCTGGCGAACCTAAGATGCCCAAGGGCCTGGAATGGTCCATGCTCTCCAAGGATGATCGCCTGCGCCTGCGCGGACTGAGCAAGGAGCACGCAGAGAACATCGGCCTGCACATCCTGGCCGCCTACGCGCTGGAGGAGACTGATCCCCAGGGGGCCCTGGCTCATGCCAAGTGGGCTGCCCGACAGGCATCCAGGATTGATCTTGCCCGTGAGACCCTGGCCCTGGTCGCCTACCGTCAAGGCGACTACAAGCTGGCCTTGAAGGAATTCCGTACTGCACACCGTATGAACGGCTATTCTGATTACCTGCCTTTCATCGCAGACTGCGAACGTGGTCTTGGCAATCCCCGCAAGGCCATTGAGGAGGCTACCTCCGAGGAGGGCAGCCAGCTGCAGGGCGAGTCCAAAGCGGAGATGTTCCTGGTTTATGCCGGAGCGCTGGGCGATTTGGGCTTATGGGACAAGGCTATCGAGACCGTTCAGGCCCTGGTCAAGGCCCGCGGGCTCAGCGGTGACTACCGGATGCGTGCCGTGCAGGCCGAGCA
>NZ_JBVPQK010000347.1:0-2757 GCF_058197115.1 Bifidobacterium sp. POST2/T3 (B1) | reverse complement strand
GCCCGCTTGTTTGCCGGTCACCAAATCGACAAGATTCTGACCATCGAGGCATCCGGCATCGGCATCGCCTGCCTGGCCGCCCGCCATTTCGGCAACGTTCCAGTGGTCTTCGCCAAGAAGACCCAGTCCATCAACCTTGACGGCGACCAGTACACAGCCCGCATCTACTCCTTCACCAAGCAGCGCGAGTACCCTGTCATCGTGGCCAAGCGCTTCCTTAAGGAGGGCGAGCATGTGCTGATCCTTGACGACTTCCTGGCCAAGGGCAACGCCCTGCATGGTTTGATCGACATCTGCCATGATGCCAAGGTCGTCATTGAGGGCATCGGCATCGCCGTGGAGAAGGGCTTCCAGGAGGGTGGCCGTACCCTGCGCAAAGAGGGCTACAACCTCAAATCTTTGGCCATCGTGGAAAGCATGGACCCGGACCAGGGCACCATCACCTTTGCTCACAATCCCGCCTGAGAAGGTCGACGCCCGGTCCGGGTCACAGGAACAATAGCGTCAGTCTACCTGATGCTCGCTAGTGCCGCCCTCCAGGATGGCCTTCACATCGTTCAGGGAGATGTTGACCATGGCGGTCACGGCGGCATCGGTGTAGAAGCCGATGTGAGGCGAGACCTCCACGTTGGGCATGGCCTTGAGGGTCTCCAGGGCCTGGTTGTCGACCTTGGTCCCGCTCAGATTCTTTTCGAAGATGCCGGCCTCCCCTTCGATGGTGTCGATGGCAGCACCGGCGATGGACTTGGTCTGCAGGGCCTCAATCAGGGCCGGTGTGTCCACAATAGGGCCGCGGGCGGCGTTGATCAGGAAGGCCGAGGGCTTCATGGCATCCAGTGTCTGGGCATTGATCAGATGATGGGTGGTATCGTCCAGCGGCGTATGAACGGTGACGATGTCGGCCCGCTTCAAAAGGGTGGGCAGATCCACGTAATCCAGGGTGTCTGCCAGCTCGGGGCGATGAATCGGATCGTTGGCGATGACGGTGGAGCCCAGGGCCCGGAAGATTCTGGCCACGGCCGATCCAATCTTGCCGGCTCCGATGATCCCCACGGTCAGGTTGTGGATCTCGTGGGCCTGAAGCCCATCCCAGGTATAGTCGTCCTTGGCCTCGCGAGCGCTGGCCTCCCCCAAATGCCGGACCAGACGCATGACCTGGGCCAGAACCAGTTCGGAGACCGACCGGGGCGAGTAGGCAGGCACGTTGGTGACGACCAACCCGTTCTCCCGAGCGGCCTGCAGGTTGACGATGTCATAGCCCGTGATCCGCAGCGTCAGCTGCTTGAGACCATACTCCTTGAGCCGCTGGTAGAGCTCGGGCTCAGGCAGGGCCGCATGCTGCTGGATGACGATTCCGTCGTATCCCTTGATCATGTCCACGGTCTTCATCCCAAAATCGCGGTCGGTGGTGTCCACCTGAATGTCATTGGCTTGGGCCCAGGCCTGAATGGCCTCCTGCTCGTCGGGGCGTACTGAATACATGAGAATGCTGGTCATTTTTCCTGTCCTTGGTATCTGTCTTCTTTGATGGTTGTCGGATGAATCGCCAGAGAATCATCCGCAATTCTGACGCATATAGTCGCCGATCCGCTCCACGGCGGTGTGCAGATCCTCCATGGAGGCGGCATAAGAGATGCGGATGTAGCCTTCTCCCCCGGGCCCGAAGCTTGCTCCGGGAATTACCGCCACCTTGGCCTTGCGCGCCAGGTCGTAGACGAAGCTCCAGCTGTCGCGCATGCCCTCGGGCAGTCGGGCGAAGATGTAGAAGGCGCCCTTAGGATCGATCACGTCCAGCCCGACCTCAGGCAAAGCTTTGACCAGATAGTCCCGCCGCTTGCGATAGGCCTCGCGCATCGGATCCGTGTCATTCATGCCCTTGGTCAGAGCCTCCTGAGCTGCATACTGGGCATTGGTGGTCACCGAGGTAACAGTGAACTCGTTGACCTTGCTGATCTGATCAATCACGTCGGCGGGGCCAGCGGCGATGCCGACCCGCCATCCAGTCATGGCGTGGGACTTGGAAACCCCGCCAAGAACGACCGTCTGCTCGGGAAGGATAGTGCCCATGGATACATGAGTGCCCTGGTAGGTCAGCTCGGCGTAGATCTCATCGCTGAGCACGAAGAAGCCATGCTTGCGTGCCACCTGGGCCAGGGCCTCCAGATCCTCTCGGGCATAGGTCACGCCAGTAGGGTTGGTCGGATAGTTGAGCACCAGGGCCTTGACTGGACCATCACTGTTTTCGATGGCGGCCTCCAGCTTGTTCGGCTTAAGAATGAAGCCGTCATCGGATGTGTCGACGAAGACGGTCTTGGCGCCGCTCAGCTGGGCGATTGGAATATAGAGAGGAAAAATAGGCGTTGGCAGAATGACCGTATCACCCGGGTTGATCATGGCGGTAAGGCCCGAGAAGATGCCCCCTGTGGCCCCGGCTGTGATCACAATCTGGCTGTCAGGGTCGTAGTCCAGCCCGTACTTGGCGTGAAGATAGTCGGCAGCCGCCTTACGAAGACTGGGCATGCCGCGACTCTCGGTGTAATGACTGTGGTTGTCTTGGATGGCCTGGATACCCGCCTGCTTGACGTGCTCTGGGGTGAAGAAGTCAGGCTCACCCAGAGTCAGCTTCACGATGCCGTCTATTCCGGCGATCTCCTTGTTGAACTCGAGTATGTCGCTCGGCGCCAGAGCTTTGACCCTGGCATTCATATGATCCGCCAATGTCATTGGCTTGTCCTTTCCCATGCGGTTACTACAACC
>NZ_JBVPQK010000346.1:0-2760 GCF_058197115.1 Bifidobacterium sp. POST2/T3 (B1) | reverse complement strand
GTCGAAAAGCGAGTCGAAACCCGCCTGCCTGAAATCGGTGACCTGCGACATGAGAGGCTACTCCCTATCGAATATTTGATGAACGTATGCTAAACCCTACTATTCTTGCAACAGATACCGACACGGCAGAGCCCCGAACCACTGCAGACAAGGCCGCACCAAGCCGGAATCACCAAGGCTTGAAGGCGAACTTATTATTCATTGCGAATCAACCGCTGTCGATTGACTATTGACCGCTGACTGTCTCGCTAAGGCAGGGCCACCAGAAGGAGCCTCTCAGCGTAATCACTGCATTCAAGTCAGGAATGTACAGACACAGATAACTGATTAATCAAGTCTTGGGGAATGTGGTCGACCACACAGGCGGCCATGCGCTGGTACCCTTGGACTCCCGGATGAAAGTGGTCAATACCCCAGAAGTCGGGTCGGTCGGTGCCAACGTCGTCGCGGGTGGCATCCACGAAAGGCACCGAGGCGTCTTGACAGATCTGACGGCTGGTCTGTGTCTGACGGGTTATCCGACGCTCCACCTCGGCCCTGAGCGCCCGGCCCAGGGCTGGATCCCGATAGAGCTGACCGGAGCTGAGGACCAGCACCTGACGGCCCTTATCTTTAGCCAGCTCGATGCTGGCTGCCAGGTCATCCCGCCATTGCTCATCGGTGCGGTTGGCCATGATGTCATTGGAACCTGCACACAGGACCAGCAGATCAGGATGGTCCTGCAGAGCGGGCAGGAACCTATAGCGCACCCTGCGAATGGTGGCCCCGAGCCGACCCTGGGTCGACCAGGAGACTGGACGCCCCAGCCGAGTGGCAAGGCATGCGGCTATGTCAGGGACGAAGCCCTGACTCTGGTCCTCTACCCCGCAGCCGACCGCCATGGAGTCGCCCACCACCAGCATGGTCAGCGGCTCCAGGTCACGGCCTTGGTCCGGAGGCGAACACAGCCCGCGGCGTGAGCCGGGCGGCTCTTTTGCCAGAGTGATGTGCTCCTTGGCCCACCAAGCCTGGACCAGTGCCACCGGATTCATGTCCCCGCCGCCTTTCGCCGTTTGCCGTCCCTCTTGGGGAATTGCCGTTCGGAATTTTAACGCGGCCACCGGCCTGGCGGAAACCAGAAAGCTCACCTGGGCGGACGATAGGCAGGCCCATCAGACTGCGAGTCAGCGAAAGTCTTCAGCTCCTCCAGCGCATGCGCAGCCTGGTCCATCTGCTCCTTGACCCTCTCCGGTGCGGTTCCACCTTGACCCTGGCGAGCGCGCACGGCTCCACCGGCGGTCAGAACCGAACGAACTTCAGGAGCCCTCTCGGCGGGCACCCAGTCAGCAAAGACCCTGACGAAATCGTCATCATCCAAGTCGGCCAGTTCGCAACCACGACCCTCGGCCAGCTTGACGCAGGCCCCGGAGAGCTCATGGGCATGACGGAAGGGCACCCCCTGTCTGACCAGCCACTCGGCCAGGTCGGTGGCCAGAGCAAAGCCTGTGGGAGCCTGCTCCTCCAGGCGATCCTTGTTGAAGGTCAAGGTGGCGACCATGCCGGCAAAGGCGGGCAGCAGGACTTCCAAAGTGTCCACCTGATCGAAGACCGCCTCCTTGTCCTCCTGAAGGTCGCGCGCATAAGCTGTCGGCAGCCCCTTGAGTGTAGTCAGCAGGCCTGCCAGATCCCCGACCAGCCGACCGGCCTTGCCACGAGCCAGCTCAGCCACATCCGGATTCTTCTTCTGAGGCATAATGGAGGACCCGGTCGAGTAGCCATCATCCAGGCGGACAAAGGCGAACTCCTGGGTGTTCCAGATGATGATCTCCTCAGCCAGCCTTGACAGATCCACGCCGATCATGGCGGCGACAAAGGCGAACTCGGCCACCACATCCCGTGCTGCAGTCCCATCGATGGAGTTGGCACAGACCCGACTAAAGCCCAGATCCCGTGCCACTGGCAATGGGTCCAAACCCAGGGTGGTGCCGGCGAGCGCGCCAGATCCATATGGACTGGCATCGGCACGCTGGTCCCAGTCCCTCAGGCGTTCCAGGTCACGGATCAGGGGCCAGACATGGGCCATAAGCTGGTGAGCCAGCAAGACAGGCTGGGCGTGCTGCATATGGGTGCGGCCAGGCATGACCGTAGTTCCCGCCGCACGGGCCTGATCCATCAGAGCCTGTGCTGTACGCAGCAGATCCTTGGCCAGCACCCGGGCGTGACGACGCAGCCAGATCCGAATCAGGGTGGCGATCTGATCGTTGCGCGAACGCCCGGCCCTCAACTTGCCGCCCAGCTGATCCCCCGCTATGTCGATCAGACCACGCTCCAGAGCAGTGGCCTCATCCTCATCGCCAGGTTCAGGGGCGAAGGCGCCGGAATCCACCTGGTCCTGGAGCTCATCCAGGGCCTTCTCCATGCGTGCCAGTTCGTCATCATCCAGCAACCCAGCACGGTTGAGAGCCCGAGCGTGGGCCCGGGAACCGGCCAGGTCGTCGTCGGCCAACCGCCAGTCGAACTGGGTGGACCGGCTGAGCTCAACCAGGGCCGGTGATGGCCCACCGCTGAAGCGCCCACCCCAGAGGGCCATGGGCTTGTCGCCGGTGCTCACTGCTCCTGTCCGTCCTGCGCGATGCCGTTGCCGAAGCGCATATCACGGGCGGCGGCCACCTTGTCGGCCAGGCCATAGATGGCGATGAACCCGTTGGAGGCATTCTGGTCGAAGCTGTCACCGGACTCGTAGGTGGCCAGGCTGTAGTCGTAGAGGGAGCTGTCGGAGTG
>NZ_JBVPQK010000345.1:0-2773 GCF_058197115.1 Bifidobacterium sp. POST2/T3 (B1) | reverse complement strand
AGAAT
Organism: Bifidobacterium sp. POST2/T3 (B1); assembly: GCF_058197115.1. Taxonomy (NCBI): domain Bacteria; kingdom Bacillati; phylum Actinomycetota; class Actinomycetes; order Bifidobacteriales; family Bifidobacteriaceae; genus Bifidobacterium; species Bifidobacterium sp. POST2/T3 (B1). The sequence goes on along the minus strand of NZ_JBVPQK010000345.1, from coordinate 2,768 downwards.
CCTACCGAAGGCCGTGGTGAAGCGGGTGCCGGCCATGGCCTCCTTGATCCGGTCCCGCTGGCCCCGGTCGGAAACCCCAGTACTGGACAGGGCCTGGGCCGTCTCCAGGGCGGCATCCTGGGAGAAGTGAACAATGTAGACCGGCGAATCACCATCGGCCAGCAAGGACTCCACGGTGTTGGGCAAGGGGGTGTCCACATAGCGGTAATCCAGTGGGACCGGTCGTGGGGCGTCGGCGACGATGTCCACACCCACCCCGGTTTTGCGCTCCAGGTCCTGGGCGATCTGATCCACGTCGCCCAGGGTGGCCGACATGAGCAGGAACTGCACATCGGGCAGGGTCAGCAGAGGCACCTGCCAGGCCCAGCCGCGGTCCGGATCCCCGTAATAGTGGAACTCATCCATGGCCACGCAGCCGATGTCGGCATGTCTGCCCTCCCTGAGCGCCTGGTTGGCCAGGATCTCGGCCGTGCAACAGATGACCGGGGCATCCGTGTTGATGTGGGTGTCGCCGGTGATCATGCCCACCCGGTCGCGACCCAGAACCGAAACCAGGTCGAAGAACTTCTCGGAGACCAGGGCCTTGATGGGAGCCGTGTAATAGGAGCGCCGTCCAGTGCACAAGGCGATGAAGTGCATGGCCAGGGCCACCATGGACTTGCCCGAACCGGTCGGGGTCGACAGAATCACATGGTCGCCTGAAACCAGGGAGAGGACAGCCTCCTCCTGATGCGGCCAGGGGGTGATGCCCCGGGAAGCCACCCAGGAGAAGAAGCGGTCGTAGATCTGATCCTCGGTCAGGTTGCGCGGGCCTCCCGCCTCGGGAACCAGGTCGCCCAAGGAGACGGGCCGGTCGGTTGAGGCGGTTGAGGAATCAGCATGTTCTTGGACCATGTCCACCAGTCTATCCGGCCAGGCACACAAGTCCGGCCGGAGACTGGCTTCGTCCAGGCAACAAAGCAGCCGGGAGATCTTTGTCAGCCCCTGTTCTTGCCGTCTTTGTCGCTGCCGCCTTTCTTATCCTTCCTGGTCTTGCCCTCGGCCTTCTGATCACCAGCGGAACGGCTACCACGGCCCGGCTTGAGGAAGTCCGGAATCTCCAGGCTCGCCTTGTGCGGATCGACCAGCGTGTCGGGCTGGGTCCGGTCATAACCCTGGATGTAACGGGTCTTCCTCCAGTGCTGAATGGAGGCGTTAGATCCACGGTGATGTGCATGGTACTGCAACGGCGCGCCGCCGTACCGGTCCTCGTCCACCTCCTTGGCCACGGCTATCTGGTTGACATTGGAGGGATCCATGATGGCCACGGGCGCGGCCGGCTCCACGAAGTCGGCGGGGGCGGCAGTGCGCTCCTGCATCTTCTTGGGCAGCCAACGGGCGAAGTGCGACAGCAGGAAGCAGACGAAGAAGTAGACCACCGAGGCCACCACCAGGGTCTGCAGGATGTTGAAGTACATGGAGCCCAGACGACGGGACTCCTGCAGCAGATCCGTGTACATGATGATGGATCCCAGAGCCGTATCCTTGAGAACCACGACCAGCTGGGTCACAGCCGCCGGCAGCATGGCGTAGACGGCCTGGGGAACCTCGATCTGCATCAGCGACTGGGTCCTGGTCAGCCCCAGGGCCAGGGAGGCTTCTCGCTGGCCGTTGGGCAGGTTGCCCACGCCCGAACGGATCAGCTCGGCCACCACTGAGCCGTTGTAGAGGATCAGGCCTAGTACGACAGCCCAATAGGAGGCCTGGCTGACTCCTGCAAAGGCGAACCAGCGCCAGAAGAAGATCATCATCATCAACACCGGAACGGCCCGGCAGAACTCCACTATAATGCCTGAGACCGCCCTTACCAGTCCGTTGGGCAACAGACGGCCGATGCCGAAGATGAACCCGAAGACGACCGAACCAATCACTGCAACAACCGAGGCCTTGATGGTCAGCCAGAGCCCGGGCAGGTAGAAGTCCGACCAGGCTTCATAGTCCAGGGCCGGGCGCCAGAGCTCCCAGCTCAACTGGTTCTCCCCGTCCGGGGGGTTGTGCAGCCGCATCAGCACCAGGATGACCACTACGGCGAAGATGATGGCGGCTATCCAGTTGGCGATTCGTATGGTGCGCCGGCCCTTGGGACCGGGCTGATCGAAGAGCAGCGAGCTCTCATTGTCCTGTGCCATGGCCGCTCACCTCCTCACTGCCAGCTTGTTGGACAGGTACGTGGTCAGCGCCCCGATGGGCAGCACCAGGATCACGTATCCCAGAGCGAAGATCAGGAAGATGGCCACGATGGCGTTGGCGTGGAACTCGATCATCTCGCTCATCAGGGAGGAGCTCTCCGAGGCCACGGAGGCCGCTGCAGCCACGGTGGAGTTCTTCAGCAGGGCGATGAAGGTGTTGCCCAGGGGCGCCACCGACCCACGGAAGGCCTGGGGCAGAATGATCTGCGAGGCCGACTGGAAGAAGCTCAACCCCAGGGCACGGGCCGCCTCGGCCTGGCCCAGAGGCACCGTGTTGATGCCAGAGCGCAGGGACTCGCAGACGAAGGCCGCCGTATACAGGGACAGGCCCGTCACCGCCAGCCAGAAGAAGTTGACGGAGAATTCCGGCGAGAAGCTGATCTTGAGCTGGGCGAAGGCCCCCAAGACCATGAAGACCATGATGATGGTCAAAGGCATGTTCTGGAAGAACTCCACATACCCCCGGCCGACGGCCCGCAGGGAGGAGATGGGCGAGATGCGCATGATCACCAGGATGATGCCCAGGATCAGCGAGAAGAG
>NZ_JBVPQK010000344.1:0-2792 GCF_058197115.1 Bifidobacterium sp. POST2/T3 (B1) | reverse complement strand
ACACCCAAATACGGTACCTTTTCTTGACAGGCTGAACCCTGCTGAGACTGGCCTTAGACCCACTCGTCCGGTTCGATGCCCTGAGGTCCCACATACTGACCATTGGGCACGTATGAGGAGCGCCCCTGGTCGCTCAGGTGGGCGTCTGCATACAAGGTCACATCCCTGCCGAAGGTCCAGTCCCCCTCGATGGTGACCGAGTTGGCAGCCGCCAGGCTGGGAACCCCGTAGGGGAAGCGCTCGTCGAAGTCGGCGATGTACTTGTAGTAGCGTTCATCCAGCTGGACGTTGGGGAAATCGTAGTTGCCGTCCTCCATCTCATAGGAGTCGGTCAGATGGAAGCGGTCGGAGCGCATGATGAACAGGTCGTCGGTGGTCTTGACCGGCAGGAAGCGCATACGATCCACCTGCACACAGATGGCCCCCTCGAAGAGCGTGGCGGCAGAGCCCATGGCGGTCTCCAGCTGCACCACGGGGCGGGTGGAAGGATCGGTGGGGTCGACGGTCTTCCGGTTCTCGATGATGGGCAGAGGCAGCACTCCGTCGTATTCAGTCAGCTTGTCGCGCAGGGCATCGACCCTGACCCAGATGCTGTTGGTGTTGAAGTAGGGGTGCTTGCGGATGGACATGGCCGAGCTGCGGTCATGCGGGTCCACCTGGGACATCTCCCGCAGGATGGGGCGTCCGCTGGCCTTGTCGATGACGATGTGGCCGCCCTTGCGATCAGCCTCGGTCCGCTTGGCCACCTCGATCATGAAGGGCGCTCCGGATTGGGCGAAATAGCCGGCCAGGGTCCTTGAAGGCCGGGCGCCCAGATTGTCGGAGTTGGAGATGAACAGGTAGTCGATCCCCTGCTCCTTGAGTGTGTCCAGCAGGCCGGTCTCCCAGATGGTCGAGAAGATGTCGCCGTGGCCGGGAGGGCACCATTCCAGGTCGGGCTTGGCCGGGAAGTCGACCGGACGGCCGGTGTCAGCGTCGATCTTGGGCTCGATGTGCTGAATGATCTCCATAGGCACGCCGTTCTGGACGAAGCGACGGTCCTGCTTGACAACGCGCATAGTGTCTCGCGAGGTGCGGAAGGAGTTCATGAAGATCAGCGGCAGGGGCACCCCTAGGCGCTTGCGGGCTGTCAGCACCTGGCCCATGATGATGTCTAGGAAGCGCATCCGGCGGGCCTTGTGGCGACGGATGGGCAGCAGGGACTTGGCCTTTTCCAAGCCCATGGAGGTGCCCAGGCCACCGTTGAGTTTGATGAAGGCGGTGCGGGAGAATGCATCCAGGGCCATATCCATGTCCATGGTGTCGTGGATGTCTTTGGTGCGGGGCACGTCCTTGAGCGGGACGACGTCCTTCTCACGCACGCAGGCCTTGGCATCTCCCCGTTGCCAGGTTTCGTAAAGGTGCCTGAACTGGTTGATGGAGACTTCGCTCATGCCCTTGTCGCGCATCTTTGCGGCCGAAAGGTCGAAAACGTCTGTGCTCATGGAACCCCTTCCGGGCTGGAACGACTCGCGGCCGACGCGGGGTGCGCCGACCGTCCAGAATCATGATAGCAAGTCGATCATGTGCCCGGTCTGTCCGGACTGGTCTGCCGGGACTCGCCGGACCGTTGTCGGCCCGGTGACGCTGTGCTACTATCTCTACTCGGTGCTGATGCACCGTCGGGCCGTAGCGCAGTTTGGTAGCGCACTTGACTGGGGGTCAAGGGGTCGCGGGTTCAAATCCCGCCGGCCCGACCAAATAGCAATGATTCCAAGGTCTTAGGCCTTGGAATTTTTTATTACCTGTATTCCCGGCTCCGGGCACATATTTGACATATCACTGATTCTTCTCGTTTCTTCGCTCTTTTAGCTGCACTGCACTGTGGCGGATTGGGGCGACATGTTCATATGGAGGTCGCATGGCGACTGGCATATCATTAACTCGCATCCCCTAACCCGCACACTAATATCAGGCTGATGGGTGTCCTGGAATCATTCGACTTCCCAGTGGATTGAGCTTACAGCTTCCAGGAGGCCTTCATCGTGGGAGACGACCACCAGGGCTCCGTGGTGGGGTGCCAGCACCTCGGCCAGAGCGGCCTGGGAGCGAAGGTCTAGATGATTGGTCGGTTCGTCCAGGATCAGTAGCTGGGGATGCTCTAAGAATCCCAGGCACAGCAATAGTTTGCGGCCCTCGCCCGCAGAGAGTTCGTGACCGGCCAGAAGATCTTCTGGGTCAGCGTTTAGCTGGGCGTAAGCCGACATCAGTTTCTTTTTCTGAGTCCCCGGCAGCGCGACCGCGTCCTCCAAGGCCTTGTGTATTCGTGCCGAGCCAATGATCTGAGGCAGGATCAGGCGGGGCAGATCCGTGGGCAGACGGGCGGCAAGCAGCTCGAGCAAGGTGGACTTACCACGTCCATTCAGACCACTGATGCCGATGTGGTCTTTCGGCCCGATGCTGATGGTTTTTAGAGCTGGCCCATGCTGGCTGTCTTCCCCGCTGTCTGTAGCTGCAATCCCGCGCAGATACAGGTGGAAGTCTTCGACGCCATGTCTTTCCATCCAGCCACGTAGGTCGCCGCCATCAACCCGGGTCAATTCACGTTTGTGGCTGGCTTCGGCCTGCAGGCTCATGCTCCAGTTATAGCGTTTAGCGGCAGTCTGTAGGTCGGCGTTCTTTCTGCTGGTCGCGGCGATGCGCGCGTCAGCCTGCCGATAGCCGCGGGCAACTGCTGTTCCCGAGGCCCCGGGTTTAGCCAGTTTGTGAGTGTTCCGGGCGTCGTGGTCGTGTGGGTCGATTCGGCCTCCCTG
>NZ_JBVPQK010000343.1:0-2811 GCF_058197115.1 Bifidobacterium sp. POST2/T3 (B1) | reverse complement strand
CCCAGCGGCCGTTGGAAGACGGACAGGCAGAGCAGCCGGGCGAAGCCATAGCCCAGGGCCGTGCCGATCAGGCCTCCTGCCAATCCGTAGCAGGCCGACTCAGCCAGAAACTCCATAGCTATCCCCCGCGAGGAAGCGCCCAGGGCCTTGCGCAGGCCGATCTCGCTGCGCCGCTGGGAGACGATGGAGGCCATGGTAGTCCCCACGCCCACAAAGGTCAGGACCAGCACCACCACCGAAACCAGCCAGAAGAGCGACTGGAGCATGGCGATAGTATGGCTGTCGCCCGCTGTGATCCTGGTGACCGGCCGGGCCTTGACCCCCATGGAGGTCATGTCGTTGATGCCTGCGGCAATGGTCTTTAGCCCCGAGGTCATGGTGTTGACCGAGTATTCGATGACATCGGTACCCCGCTTGGCCTCGGTCAGGAGCTCCAGATCAGACAGGTCGGCGTAGATGATCCGATCCTCGGGACCACCGGTATCAACAATGCCGCCCACACGAAAGTCACGGCCCTGGCCTCCGACCTTGCCCGTGTTGGTGACCTGTCCGGCCGGATAGCCGATGGTTATCTGTTTGCCAGTGGTCAGCCCAAGCGAATCAGCCAGGTCCCGCCCCACCATGACCGAACCGGGCCGGGGCCAGGAACCCTCCACGCTCCAGTGGCGGTTGAGCTGACGCACTTGGTCAGGGTGGATGCCGGCCATCACGCGGGCCCCGGCATTGACCTGCACCGTCTCATATCGATAGGTGGCGTACCTTGCCGGAGCCTTGGCGGTGACCATATGGGTGGTGTGGTCCACCATGCCCTGTTCGATGCCGGATTCGGACCGGTTGCCCCCCTGAATGGGCGAGACGATCAAATTGGCCCCGTAGGAACGCATCTCCTGGTTGATCTGTCTAGGGGCCTCGATGCAGACCGCCGCCAGACAGAAGAGTGTGGCCGCCCCCACCAGGGAGGCCACCACCGCCATCAGGGCCCTGCCTCGACGACGGAAGACGGCCCCGAAGAGCATGGTCAGGAACATGCGGGTATTGGTCATATGGCTCTTATGGCGATCAGCGGCCATGAAGCACCTCCGCCGGCCGAAGCCGCAGAATGGATCTGATGGACGAGATGGATGCCAGCAGCACGGTCAGGGCCAGCAGCACGAAAACCAGCACGAAAACCATGGGCCGCATGGTGATGCCTGAGCCGAAGACCACCCTGCCCACGATCTGAGCCACTCCGGAGCCCAGCAGAGCACCGACCAGAGCCCCGACCAGGGCAATCAGGGCCGTCTCGGCCAGCACCAGTCTGGACACGGCCCCGTCCGTGGCACCCAGAGCCTTGAGCAGGGCGAACTCCGAGGACCGCTCGCTTATGGAGGACGCCATCAGGTTGGCAACGGCGATGGCTGCCGCCAGCAGGCTGAGCACGGTCATCAGGATCATGACCGCCTGGGTCTTCTGCAGAACGTCGCCCTGCAGGGCCGCCACCTGCCTGACCTGCTTGGCCATGGACCCGGGAATGGCCTCCTCGATCTGGTAGGCGATGGAGGATGGATAAGCCGTGCAGTACCAGGTCTCCCACTCGTCCTGGGAGAGGGCAGCAGGGTTTCGCGCAGCCTTGCGCGCCAGATCGTTCTCGGGCGTGGTCAGGGCCTTGACCTCCACCTGGTCGATTTGATCGGTCAGGCCGGACATCTCCTGTAGCGGCCGGGTAGGCAGGTAGAGGGAGGAGGCATCGGCATCACCGGAGTCGAAGATGCCTACGATGGTGACGGTCCGCCGCTGATCGCCCAGACCGACCTTGACCTGGTCACCAACCTGACTGCCGCCCAGTCGTGCCGCCAGCTCCTTGCCCATCATGGCCTCGGTCCTGCCGCCGGACCCAGCCTCGTCCTTGGGCCAGCGTCCTTGAACCTTCCACCAGGGTCGAAGACCTTTCAGACCCGCAGTGCTGCTCTCGCCGCTGTCCACCTTGACGGTCCGGCCGAACCAGGTGCCCACCAGGGGGGCGCCGACCTGGTCCACAGTGCCACGAAGGTCCAGGCGGGGGGCGAAGTCGGTGATGTTGTAGGCCCAGAAGATGGTCTTGATCTTGGGCACCTGGGACTCCTTGAGGAAGGCGGTCGGCGTTGACTCGTCACCTGAGGGGCCGCCCTCCTGGTCGCCGTAGAGGTCGGAGACCACGGCATCCGCCTTGGCCTGGACCGTGATATTGGATCCATAGGTGGACAGTTCCGCGTTGAGCTTGTCGCCCACATCGAAGACCACCCCCAGCATGGCAGTAGCTACGCAGGCCGACAGGCAAACCGTGACGGCGATGAGCATTCTTCGCCCAAACTGGCGGCTGAATGACCGCAGCATCATTCGCATGAAGAACATACCAACCGCTCCTTCCCTTTTTCAGCTCTTGAAGTGCGAGGACAGCGCATCCAGATCGGCGGTGCTGATCAGTATGGCCCCTCGGCCTGTCTTGTAAGGCAAGGGAACGGGATTGCAGCCGCCCTTGAACCCGATGGTGGCCAGGTTGATGGCTACGTCGCACTTCTTGCAGATGATCTTGCCGTCTTTTTCGTAGTAGCCCGCATCCCCGCAGTTATCGCAGGCGTCCAGCCCGACCCCATAGGCCGCGCCATTCTTGCGGATGATGATGAAGCGCATCTCGGTGCCGTCCTTGGACCGGTAGCTGAATCGATGCAGGTGGCCATCTTCCACCTGGGAGAAACGAATGGTAGCCGTATCGGAGGTCAAGGAATACTTCTCCGGAGGCGAGAGCACAGGCACCTGGTGGGCCTTGGCGGTACCCACCGTCAGGGCCAAGGT
>NZ_JBVPQK010000342.1:0-2812 GCF_058197115.1 Bifidobacterium sp. POST2/T3 (B1) | reverse complement strand
ACCTTGGCCCTGACGGTGGGTACCGCCAAGGCCCACCAGGTGCCTGTGCTCTCGCCTCCGGAGAAGTATTCCTTGACTTCCGATACGGCTACCATCCGTTTCTCCCAGGTGGAGGATGGCCACCTGCATCGATTCAGCTACCGGGCCAAGGACGGCACCGAGATGCGCTTCATCATCATCCGCAAGAATGGCGCAGCCTATGGGGTCGGGCTGGACGCCTGCGATAATTGCGGGGATGCGGGCTATTACGAAAAAGACGGCAAGATTATCTGCAAGAAGTGCGACGTAGCCATCAACCTGGCCACCATCGGGTTCAAGGGCGGCTGCAATCCCGTCCCTCTGCCCTATAAGACCGGTCGGGGGGCCATACTGATCAGCACCGCCGACCTGGATGCCCTGTCTTCGCACTTCAAGAGCTGAAAAAAGGGAAGGAGCGGTTGGTATGTTCTTCATGCGCATGATGCTGCGGTCATTCAGCCGCCAGTTTGGGCGAAGAATGCTCATCGCCGTCACGGTTTGCCTGTCGGCCTGCGTGGCCACGGCCATGCTGGGGGTGGTCTTCGACGTGGGCGACAAGCTCAACGCGGAACTGTCCACCTACGGATCCAACATCACGGTCCAGGCCAAGGCGGATGCTGTGGTCTCCGACCTCTACGGCGACCAGGAGGGCGGTCCCTCAGGCGACGAGTCAATGCCGACCGCCTTTCTCAAGGAATCCCAGGTGCCCAAGATCAAGACCATCTTCTGGGCCTACAACATCACCGACTTTGCTCCGCGCCTGGACCTTCGTGGCACCGTGGACCAGGTCGGCGCCCCCCTGGTGGGCACCTGGTTCGGCCGGACCGTCAAGGTCGATAGCGGCGAGAGCAGCACTGCAGGTCTCAAAGGTCTTCGGCCCTGGTGGAAGGTTCAAGGCCGCTGGCCCAAGGATGGGGCTGGATCCGGCGGCCGGACCGAAGCCATGATGGGCAAAGAGCTGGCTGCACGACTGGGCGGCCGTCAGGTTGGTGACCAGGTCAAGGTGGGTCTGGATGGTAAACAGCAGACTGTCACCATTGTGGGCATCTTCGACTCCGGTGATGCTGATGCCGCCTCCCTCTACCTGCCCACTCGGCCGTTGCAGGAGATGTCCGGCCTGACCGATCAGATCGACCAGGTGGAGGTCAAGGCTCTGACCACGCCAGAGAACGACCTGGCCCGAAAGGCCGCACGAAACCCTGCTGCTCTCTCCCAGGACGAATGGGAGACCTGGTATTGCACGGCCTATCCCTCATCCATCGCCTACCAGATCGAGGAGGCCATACCCGGGTCCATGGCCAAGCAGGTCAGACAGGTGGCAGCCCTGCAGGGCGACGTTCTGCAGAAGACCCAGGCGGTCATGATCCTGATGACCGTGCTCAGTCTGCTGGCGGCGGCCATCGCCGTGGCCAATTTGATGGCGTCCTCCATAAGCGAGCGGTCCTCGGAGTTCGCCCTGCTCAAGGCCTTGGGCGCCACCGACGGGGCTGTGTCCCGATTGGTGTTGGCCGAGACGGCCCTGATCGCCCTGGCCGGGGCTCTGGTCGGCGCCCTGCTGGGTTCTGGAGTGGCTCAGATCGTGGGCAGGGTGGTCTTTGGATCAGGCATCACCATGAGGCCTATGGTCTTCGTGTTGGTCTTCGTGCTGCTGGCCCTGACCGTGCTGCTGGCATCCATCTCGTCCATCAGATCGATTCTGCGGCTTCGGCCGGCGGAGGTGCTTCATGGCCGCTGATCGCCATAAGAGCCATATGACCAATACCCGCATGTTCCTGACCATGCTCTTCGGGGCTGTTTTCCGTCGTCGAGGCCGGGCCCTCATGGCCGTGGTGGCCTCCCTGGTGGGTGCCGCCACCCTCTTCTGTCTGGCTGCAGTCTGCATCGAGGCCCCTAGACAGATCAACCAGGAGATGCGTTCCTACGGGGCCAACTTGATCGTTTCGCCCATTCAGGGGGGCAACCGGTCCGGATCCGGCATTGAACAGGGGATGGTGGACCACACTACCCACATGGTGACCGCCAAGGCCCCGACTCGGTACGCCACCTATCGATATGAGACGGTGCAGGTCAATGCTGGCGCCCGCGTGATGGCCGGCATCCACCCCGACCAGGTGCGCCAGCTCAACCGCCACTGGAGCGTGGAGGGAGCTTGGCCGCAGCCCGGTTCAGTCATGGTGGGGCGGGACTTGGCAGATTCGCTGGGGCTGACCACCGGCAAGCAGATAACTATTGGTTATCCCGCTGGAAAGGTCACCGTCATAGACAAGGCCGGAAGCCAGGGACGTGACTTTCGAGTGGGAGGCATCGTCGATACCGGCGGCCCCGAGGATCGGATCATCTACGCCGACTTGTCCGATCTGGAGCTCCTGACCGGGGCCAAGAGGGGTACCGATGTCATCGAATACTCGGTCAACACCATGACCTCGGGGCTGAAGACCATTGCTGCCAGCATCAACGACATGACCTCCATGGGGGTCAAGGCCCGGCCGGTCACCAGGATCACAGCAGGCGACAGCCATACCATCGCCATGCTCCAGTCGCTCTTCTGGCTGGTTTCGGTGGTGGTGCTGGTCCTGACCTTCGTGGGCGTGGGGACCACCATGGCCTCCATCGTTTCCCAACGGCGCAGCGAGATCGGCCTGCGCAAGGCTCTGGGTGCCTCTTCGCGGGGGATTGCTATGGAGTTTCTGGCGGAATCGGCCTGCTACGGATTGGCTGGAGGCCTGATCGGCACGGCCCTGGGCTATGGCTTCGCCCGGCTGCTCTGCCTGTCCGTCTTCCAACGGCCGCTGGG
>NZ_JBVPQK010000341.1:0-2815 GCF_058197115.1 Bifidobacterium sp. POST2/T3 (B1) | reverse complement strand
AGCACAAGCATAACGACGCCGGGAATCAGTATAACAGCGAGGCGGGAACCGGGTCCTCACAGGGGAACGATGAGTGGGCGGACTTCCTGAACTCGCACGCTGACGAGCTAGGTTCCCTGGAATCGTCCAGGACAGCCAAGGAATTCGAAAAGAAGGCTCGAAAGTCCGAGAAGAAGGCGGCGCTCAGGGCAGAGGACTTGAAGCGCAACTCCTTCGTCGGCGGCTCCGGACCGCGCGATTTCCAAGGCAGGAGCTGGCTTGACACCGACGAGGTCATGGACCAGTCGTCGAATTTTGTTCCGCCTAACCCCGACCTGAGCGACCTGGGCAAAAGGCGGATGGCTTTCATCATCATGACTGTGCTGGGCCTGGTCTGCTTCTTCCTGACCATCTTGATCCCCCGCTGGTCCGGCTTGACCGGCCTGCTGGCTGGCCTGCTCTTGCTGATAGGCATCGCAGGGTTGATCATCGACCGGAAGAATTTCCGTGATACCTCAAGCGGCCTCTTCGATGATGACAATCGGTTCTATCGGCAATGATGCTGTGGGCCGCCAATACGTTTGGGCCTCGCTGGCAGAAACATCAGCCAGCGAGGCCCGAACAGTTGTGGCAGCCGCGAACTTACACCAAGACCGGACGATGTGCCCGTTCCTCTTGCTGGCAGCGGGTTTGCGCTTCCTGGGCTCCGTGAATCCAGGCGGCAAGCAGGTCGGCGGCCCTGCCCTGGTCCACAACTTCCGTAGCCAGTTGGTAGGCCTGGGCAAACCGGACGCTCAGGTCGGCTTCCGGACCAGCATCAATCTGCGTGCCGTCAGCCACGATGGCCGACGCTGCATTGAGCAGGGCCGTTGAACGGGAAGGAACCGACTTTCCACCCAGGAAGTCCCTGACTACACTGGCGTTGAAGGCTGGATCGCCGCCGCGCAGGTCATCCAGATCGACCGGGTCAATACCTAGCTCACGAGTCGGGTCGAAGGACCGCTCTTTCACCTTGCCCTGGTGGATCTCCCAAATGGAAACCGGGCCTGTCGGGGCCATCTCGTCGAGGCCCTCGACCGAGGTGTAGACCATGCCCTCCTGACCGCGTGAGGCGTAAACCTGGGCCATCATGGGACTCAGCTGACGCTGGGCACATCCAATGGCCACATAGCGCGGGTTTACCGGGTTGGTCAAGGGTCCCAGCAAGTTGAAGACGGTCGGGATGCCCAGCGACGAGCGGACAGGTCCTGCAAAACGCATGGCAGGGTGAAAGGTCTTAGCAAAGACGAAGGTGATGCCGAAGCGGTCAGCCATAGCGGCAACCTCCTGCGGCGGCAGATCCAGGGGAAGACCCAGCTGTTCCAGACAGTCGGCGGTGCCGCTCTTGCTAGATGCGGCCCTGTTGCCGTGTTTGACGATTCTGACCCCTGCTGCGGCAGCCACGATGGCGCCCATAGTCGACAGATTGACCGTCGCCGCCCCATCGCCGCCGGTGCCGACGATGTCGGTCACGTCGCCACTGACCTTCAGCGGCACCGCATGACCCACCATGGCCTTGGCAGCCCCTTCGACCTCCGGGCTGGTCAGCCCCAGGGTGGACTGCATGGACAGGACGGCGCCCACCTGCACCGGGTCGGCATTCCCATCCATCAGGTCGTTCATGCACCACTCGGCCTCATCCGCGCTCAGGTGTCGACCGGACACCAAGGAGTTCAGGACGGATTTCCAGCTAAGTGGCCGCATGATGACTCTTTTCCTTTGAAGAAGCGGGGCCGGATGCCCCGCTATTTGCTCTAGGTTTACTGCCCAGCCCCTCCCCTGCACAAGGCCATCCCATATTTTGGTCACTTTGCTACCAATATATGAAAGTTTACAATCCAATATATGGAAACGGCCACCGCCTTGCGTGCGATGGCCGTCAATCAGATCAGCAACCCTGCCTGGGCAGTTCGCTGGCGATTACGCGTACCTGTCATTTCTTTTCGTTCTGGCCGTGGCACATCTTGTACTTGCGTCCAGAACCGCAGGGGCAGGGGGCGTTGCGAGGTGTACCTGGGAAGGTGCGGCCATCAGCCCAGGGCGAATGATCTTCTACGGCCTTTGGCCTCTTATTGGCAGGAACCTTGCCCTCGGCATGACTGATGGGCGCAGGCCCGACTGGGGCCGGGGCGCTAGCATCATCAGCCTCGCTAGCGTCAGCGACATCCTCGGAAGAGTCCTTATCGGAATCCTCTTCCGAATCCTCCTGGATGCTGCCAGCAGGAGCACCTTCATCACGCTCCTCGGCAGTCTCGTCGATGTCAGTGGTCTCGTCCTCGGCATCAGGCTCTTCAGGCGCCTGATAGTTGACCGGCTCGGACTGGCTCTCCTCGTTCTCCTTGCGCTCCTCGCGGGCCCGCCGCTCGTTCTCCTGGCTGGCCGCTATCTGTTTGAGGTCCACGTTGAAGAGCAGCTGCACGGTCTGCTCCTTGATGGCATCGATCATGGAGTTGTACATCTGGTAGCCCTCGCGCTGGTACTCCACCAGAGGGTCACGCTGACCCATCCCGCGCAGGCCGATGCCGTCCTTCAAATAGTCCATCTCATAGAGGTGTTCACGCCACTTGCTGTCCAGCACGGATAGGACCACCTGGCGCTCCAGTTGCCTGGATCCCTTCTCGCCCAGCTCATCCTCACGCTCCTGGTAGATGGAATCGGCATCCTCCACGACCTTGTCAGCCAGGGCCTTAACCGCCTTGTCGCCTTTCAGGTCCTCCAGAGAGTCCATGGTCTCATCCTGATCAAGACTGATCGGATACACGGAGGCCAGCGCCTTCCAGAGCCCGTCGGCATCCCA
>NZ_JBVPQK010000340.1:0-2818 GCF_058197115.1 Bifidobacterium sp. POST2/T3 (B1) | reverse complement strand
GGTGTTGAAGAGGAATGCCTGTTGGTTCAGGTAGCCGAAAAGCTCAGGACGCTGATCCTGCAAGGCATCGACCGGTACTCCATTGATCAGGATGCGGCCACTGGTTGGGCGCAGGTCGCCTAAGAGCAGCTGAAGGACAGTCGTCTTGCCTTCGCCGCTGGGACCGAGCAGGGCCACCCGCTGCCCACCTTCAATCCTCAGGCTGAAGTCGTCCAGCAGCAGCGGGTCATCAGGACCATAGGAGAAGCTGACGTGGTCGAAGACGATTGACTTGATCGGCCCCTCCAGCTTGGTCTGGGCACTCGGCTCAATTCGCCGAGACTCGACACGCTCGGTCAGATCGTTCAGATGGTCCAGCGAGTCTGTGTAGAGGGGAACCTCAGCCACAGCCTGGGAGACCACGATGAAGCAGTCGACCAGCGGGAAAACCGCCAGGACCACGGCTGCCGCGAAGTCCGCAATCGAGGTGGAGCTGGTCATACGCAGATCCGCTCCAACAATCAAAGCCACCACCATGAGGGCGAAAATCATCTGGATGCCACAGTTGCGCCAGCGTTCGAACCGCTTCTGCTCTCTGCGGCCGGCGGCGATGTCGTTGAAGTCGCCAGACGCTGTATCCACGAAGCGCCGCCGACGGCGGGTGATCACCCAATCCCCCAAGCCCATGTAACTCTCGGTCACTGCAGTGTACTGGTCCTGCCGCCGTGCCTTCTCCATGTCGTAACGCCCGTCTGAATAAGCCAGCGAGACCAGCGGGACCAGAATCAGGATCAGGGCAAAAAGCAAGAAAAGCAGAAGCGAGGTCAGCCAGGAGAAAACGCCTACGGCGATGGTGACTACCACCCACATCATATAAGCCACGACCGTGGGGAAGATGGTGCGCAGGTAGAAGTTCTCCAGATGGTCCAGGTCGTCCGAAAGCATGCCCAGAACCGTACCAGTGCGCTCATGCTCGTTCAGGAAGGCCGCGTCCTGCGAGAGGGTGCGGTAGAGCTGAACCCGCAGCTTGGATACCACTCGGAGCACCCAGTCATGGCTCTTGATGCGCTCCAGGTACTTGAATGTGGGCCGTCCAATACCGAAGGCCCTGGTCAGAACCACCGGCACGTATACGGCGAAGATATTGAAGGGATGACGAGCCGACCTGCTGATCAGAAAGCCTGAGGTGAACATGAGTCCAGCTGCGCACACGAAGGTGATGGTTCCCAGGAAGAAGATCAGGGCAAGCAGCCCCTTGTTTTGACGAAGGTATGGCCAGAACCAATGATCCTTGTGCCAAATATGCATATAGCCCGACAGACCGCGGCCGCGGCGGGAGGCCTTCGCCGATCCCATGCCGTCTCTTCCGGCGGTTTCAGTCCTGCTGGTAGTCGGCAATCTGGTTTCCTCCCATCTCATCGATCAGCGCATCCAAGGGACCGCCCTGTCCAATCAGCTCATGCGGATCGCCCTGGGCCACAATTCGTCCATGTTCCAACATGATCACCCAGTCCATATTGGCCAGCCAGTGCAGCCGGTGGGTGGCCAGGACGACCAGATGTCCATCCATGATGGGCAGCAGGGTCTGCTTCAGGTCGTATTCGGTCTCGATGTCCAGGTGAGCGGTGGGCTCGTCAAAGAACAGAATCTCGCGCGAAGGGTCCAGGATACCCCTGGCCAGGGCGATTCGTTGGGCCTGACCGCCGCTGATGCCGCGGTTGCCCTCTCCGATTTGGGTGCCCAGACCTTCGGGCAATGTTTTCAGCCAGTCGGTCAGTCCAGCCCGATCGGCTGCACGGGCCACTTGGGCATCGTCCGCCTCTTGGTTGTAAAAGCGGATGTTGTCGGCCACAGTGCCGTGGAAGATGAATGGGTTCTGGGGAATGTAGCTGATGTGCCGCTGCCAGGCAGCCACGTTGCAGTGCTCCAGCTGATGACCATCCAGGTCTATAGTGCCTGCCTTGGGCTGGTCAAAACCCGCCAGCAGATCCATCAGCGTAGACTTGCCTGCTCCCGAACGACCGACAACGGCCACCTTGGAAAAACCGTGCAGGTTGAAGTTCAGACCACTTAGGGCCAGAGGCTGCTCCTCCGAACTCACGTCGGATCCATTGATCTGTGAATCTGCAACAGCTTCGACTCCAGTTCCCTGCGATGCCATGGAACTGGACTTTAACGATGACGGCTTCCCATCACCGTCATGAACCTTGGATGCCTTGGGCTTGCGGCTCTTCTTGCTGGTCTTTTGACTTTCGGACTTGGCCATGGCATCCATCTGCGCCCCGGCTGAGGCATTGCTCTCCACCGGCTTGGGACCAGGATAAGCGAAGTCGATTCCTTCCAGGCGCAAGTGGCTGTCTTCCTTCCACCCGGACCAGTCCAGTTCCTCCAAACGCTTGGGCTCTGGCTGGGCCAGCATATCCGCGATGTCATCCAAGGCGTTCTTGCCATTCAGCGTGGCGTGGAAGTCGTCTCCGAACTGGCGGATGGGCATGAAGTACTCAGGGGCCAGAATCAGGGCCAGGAGGGCTGGGAACAGTTCCACCTTGGCATTGATCAGGTTGTTGCCCAGGAAGACGGCCATGATGGCGATAGCCAAAGTAGCAAAGAAGTCCAGAGCAAAGGTGGAGGTCATGGCCACCCGGATAACGCTCATGGTCCGCTTGCGGAAACGATCCGAGACCGAATAGATCTCGTCCTCATACTCCTTGTCAATGCCCAGCATCTTCAGGGTCGGCAGGCCCAGAACCGTATCCATGAATCTGGTGTTGAGCTTGCGGAACTGAGCGTACTGCCGACTGGAGCGATCCCTGGCTGCCAGGCCCAGGATGACCATGAA
>NZ_JBVPQK010000339.1:0-2818 GCF_058197115.1 Bifidobacterium sp. POST2/T3 (B1) | reverse complement strand
GGTGTTGAAGAGGAATGCCTGTTGGTTCAGGTAGCCGAAAAGCTCAGGACGCTGATCCTGCAAGGCATCGACCGGTATTCCATTGATCAGGATGCGGCCGCTGGTGGGGCGCAAGTCGCCCAGGAGCAGCTGAAGAACCGTCGTCTTGCCTTCGCCGCTGGGACCGAGCAGGGCCACCCGCTGCCCACCCTCGATTCGCAGGCTGAAGTCGTCCAGCAGCAAGGGGTCATCAGGGCCGTAGGAGAAGCTGACATGGTCGAAGACGATGGACTCGATCGGCCCCTCCAACCTGGTCTGGGCACTTGGCTCAATCCGCCGGGACTCGACCCGCTCGGTCAGATCATTCAGGTGGTCCAGTGAGTCTGTGTAGAGGGGAACCTCAGCCACAGCCTGGGAAACCACGATGAAGCAGTCGACCAGGGGGAAAACCGCCAGGACCACGGCTGCCGCGAAGTCTGCAATGGAGGTGGAGCTGGTCATACGCAGATCCGCCCCAACAATCAAAGCCACCACCATGAGGGCGAAAATCATCTGGATGCCGCAGTTGCGCCAACGTTCGAACCGCTTCTGTTCTCTGCGGCCGGTGGCGATGTCGTTGAAGTCGCCAGACGCCGTATCCACGAAGCGCCGCCGACGGCGGGTGATCACCCAATCCCCCAAGCCCATATAGCTCTCGGTCACTGCAGTGTACTGATCCTGACGTCGTGCCTTCTCCATGTCGTAACGCCCGTCTGAATAAGCCAGCGAGACCAGCGGGACCAGGATCAGGATCAGGGCAAAAAGCAGAAAAAGCAGAAGCGAGGTCAGCCAGGAGAAGACGCCTACGGCGATGGTGACCACCACCCACATCATATAAGCCACGACCGTGGGGAAAATGGTGCGCAGGTAGAAGTTCTCCAGATGGTCCAGGTCGTCCGAAAGCATGCCCAGGACCGTGCCCGTGCGCTCATGCTCGTTCAGGAAGGCCGCGTCCTGCGAAAGGGTGCGGTAGAGCTGAACCCGCAACTTGGAAACCACTCGGAGCACCCAGTCATGGCTCTTGATGCGTTCCAGATACTTGAATGTGGGCCTTCCAATGCCGAAGGCCCTGGTCAGAACCACCGGCACGTATACGGCGAAGATATTGAAGGGATGACGGGCCGACCTGCTGATCAGGAAGCCCGAGGTGAACATGAGTCCAGCCGCGCACACGAAGGTGATGGTTCCCAGGAAGAAGATCAGGGCAAGCAGCCCCTTGTTCTGACGAAGGTATGGCCAGAACCAATGATCCTTGTGCCAGATATGCATATAGCCCGACAGACCGCGGCCGCGGCGGGAGGCCTTCGACGATCCCATGCCGTCTCTTCCGGCGGTTTCAGTCCTGCTGGTAGTCGGCAATCTGGTTCCCTCCCATCTCATCGATCAGCGCATCCAAGGGTCCGCCCTGACCGATCAGCTCATGCGGATCGCCCTGGGCCACAATTCGCCCACGCTCCAGCATGATCACCCAATCCATGTTGGCCAGCCAGTGCAACCGGTGGGTGGCCAGGACGACCAGATGCCCGTCCATAATGGGCAGCAAAGTCTGCTTCAGGTCGTATTCCGTCTCAATGTCCAGGTGGGCTGTGGGCTCGTCAAAGAACAGAATCTCGCGTGAGGGATCCAGGATGCCCCTGGCCAAGGCGATTCGCTGGGCCTGACCGCCGCTGATGCCACGGTTGCCCTCTCCGATTTGGGTGCCCAGACCGTCTGGCAATGTTTTGAGCCAGGCGGTCAGTCCAGCCCGATGGGCTGCACGGACCACGGCGGCATCGTCCGCCTCTTGGTTGTAAAAGCGGATGTTGTCGGCCACAGTGCCGTGGAAGATGAAGGGGTTTTGGGGAATGTAGCTGATGTGCCGCTGCCATGCAGCCACGTTGCAGTGCTCCAGCTGATGACCATCCAGGTCGATGGTGCCTGCCTTGGGCTGGTCAAAACCCGCCAGCAGATTCATCAGCGTAGACTTGCCGGCTCCCGAACGACCGACTATGGCCACCTTGGAAAAACCGTGCAGGTGGAAGTTCAAACCGCTCAAAGCCAGAGGCTGCTCCTCCGAACTCCCGGCGGATCCATTGATCTGCGAATCTGCAGCAGCTTTGGCTCCGGTTCCCTGCGATGCCGTGGAACCGGACTTTACCGAGGACGGCCTCCCATCACCGTCATGAACCTTGGATGCCTTGGGCTTGCGGCTCTTCTTGCTGGTCTTTTGACTTTCGGACTTGGCCATGGCATCCATCTGCGCCCCGGCTGAGGCATTGCTCTCTACCGGCTTGGGACCAGGATAGGCGAAGTCGATTCCTTCCAGGCGCAGGTGGCTGTCTTTCTTCCACCCGGACCAGTCCAGTTCCTCCAAGCGCTTGGGCTCTGGCTGGTCCAGCATATCCGCGATGTCGTCCAAGGCGTTCTTACCGTTCAGCGTGGCGTGGAAGTCGTCTCCGAACTGGCGAATGGGCATGAAGTACTCAGGGGCCAGAATCAGGGCAAGGAGTGCCGGGAACAGTTCCACCTTGGCATTGATCAGGTTGTTGCCCAAGAAGACGGCCATGATGGCGATAGCCAAGGTGGCAAAGAAGTCCAGAGCAAAGGTGGAGGTCATCGCAACCCTGATAACGCTCATGGTCCTCTTGCGGAAGCGGTCCGAGACCGAATAGATCTCGTCCTCGTACTCCTTGTCAATGCCCAGCATCTTCAGGGTTGGCAGGCCCAGGACCGTATCCATGAACCTGGTGTTGAGCTTGCGGAACTGAGCGTACTGCCGACTGGAGCGATCCCTGGCTGCCAGGCCCAGGATGACCATGAA